>PCWZ01000011.1:2030-20038 GCA_002796305.1 Deltaproteobacteria bacterium CG11_big_fil_rev_8_21_14_0_20_49_13 | reverse complement strand
CCTTTTGGTGGGGGATTATAACATGGTTACCTCATTCATGGTATATTCAACGGATACTTGTGGGTAATTGAAAGGTTCGCTGGGCGCTTACGACCGAGCGACATTGTAGAAGAAGGGCCCCAAGCGTAGTCGAGGGGTGCGTGAGTTGGAGAGTGGATTATAATTTCTTCAGAGTGATTTCTAACGTGTTCCCTGCATCGCTGTCGGAGTATGAGAATCGGTCGCTGACCATGTCCTGAATGTCGCTCTTGAACATGTCTTCATTATTGGAGATGTAACCGGTAAAAACCACATATCCGTTGGCGATCCTATCGAGTGTAAAATCTGAAACGCCGTTAAGATTGGAAGCGCCGTTATAGACATAATCGTAATCGTCATGTGAAGTGAGTCCAAGGACAGTTATCCTGAAGCGCGTGGCGTTGCCGTCTGTCAAGTCGGCCCTTGCAATACTAAGCGATGCGAACATGGCCACCAGCATAAAGAATACAATAATAGTTCTTTTCATCTTTATTCCTCCGAAATTCCGAAGTTCTCTATCCTCTCCAGCTCCAGAACGGCCGCATCTTCGCCGTCTTTGACCGAAATAAATCCGTTCTCGGTATCGACCGACTCGAGCTCCCCGATATAGGTGAGCCCGAAAGCAAATACCTCGACCCGTTTTCCTTTTGCGGCAATTAGCCCCTGTATAAGCGGGTCATCGAGACCGTCCGTCTCTTCTTTTGACATGTGTTTTATATACATCAGCATAACTCGCCCCGCAAAGGAAATTTTTGTCTGGCAAAGAGCCGACCAAAAATGGTAGCAAGAAGGTTGCTAAGAAAAACAAGATCATTTTTTTAGCAACTTTTTTTGATTTCTGCCGAAACATATAACGGGCGGGGAAAGGGGTTTTAAACGATGCAGGACAGGAGACGATTTAGGAGATTGGATATTGATCTGCCCGTGACGATGCGTTATCGTGGTGGCCTTATCCCGGCAACCGCTTTAAATGTGAGCTGTGGCGGGATGTGCCTTGCCACAGATAGTCCGGAGGTGGCGGGAGAGGACGACGTTGAGCTTATTTTCGACCTTTCTGCGGCCGAAGTTGATGTAAGCGTGAGAGGCAGAATAATCCGTGTAAACCCTGGTTCACAAAAAAAGCTGGCCATTCAATTCACCAATCTTTTTTCTGTAGGGCACAAGGCTATCGAGCGATTCATGCAGAAGAGCAAGAACTGATCTTAAAACGGAAGTTTGTAGCCCAGGTTCAATTTCTCATTTATAAATCGGAAATCTTTTTTGAGCGGTTCGTTAAAGGGGACTCCTTTATCTTTGCGGAACTCCCATGCGTCGTGTTCTTTTTCGCCGGGGGTGTAGATGCGTTCGGCCCCCTTGCTCTTTCTGGAAGCTCGAAGATCACGCATGATGTTACCGGCCTGTTTCTTGAACTTTTCAAGCTCCACAAAGCAGTCGACGCTTATCGCTATGAAGAAGTGGCCAAGGAGTATGGGGGCCTTTTTGCCGGCGGAATCTACGCCAACTAGCATTTTCAAATAATTTGCCTGAGAAAGCGCGGTGGAGAGAAGCTCGACCACACATGCATAACCGTATCCCTTGTAACCGGCCTGTTCTTCGCCAAGCCCGCCGAGAGGTGTCAATGCAGCCTTGCCCTTAGTAAGATCCATAAGGACCTGTTTTGTGTCGGTCCTATATTCCCCGTTCTCGCCTATGACCCAGCCAAGAGGCAGATCTTTACCGAGACGATCATATACTTCGAGCTTTCCCCGTTGTGTAACGGAGGTTGCGCAGTCGAGCATAAACGGGAACTCTTCATCTGTGGGCATGCCTACCGTGAGAGGGTTCGTCCCAAGCATCGGTTCAACTCCCCAAGTTGGGGCTATCGAGGGTCGGGCGTTCGTTCCCGTTATGCCTATCATGCCTTCTTTTATCGCCATCAGCGGATAGTAGCAGGCGGCGCCGTAGTGTGTTGAGTTCCTCACAACGGTCATGCCCATGCCGTATTTCTTCGCTTTATCGATGGCCGTCTGATTCGCGAGGTAAGAGATATAGTGGCCCATACCGTTATGCCCGTCTATGACGGCTGTGGTCGGCGACTCTTTCACTATCTCAAACTTGGTCTTCATCTCTTGAGTGCCGGCCCAGATCCTGTCTAAGTAAATTGGTTTAAATCTTCCGACACCGTGGGAATCTATGCCGCGCTTATCGGCGGTGATAAGGATGTTAGCGCATATCTTGGCCTCTTCTTCCGGAACGCCTATCGTCTTAAAGCCGTCGAGCATGAACTTTTCGACCGTGTCAAAATCCCACCACGTGATGTTTTCTTCGGGCGTCATTGCTTATCTCCTTTTCCTATTGACTCTTTACCGCTGAGATATGGCCAGACTAAATATGGCCTCTAACAGATCTAAGATAGTTTTATCCCCAGCTCTTTCAGCTGGGCAGGGTCAACATCGCCGGGTGCGTCTGTCATAAGACACGATGCGCTCGTCGTCTTTGGAAAAGCGATGACGTCGCGTATTGAATCGGTGCCGGCAAGTATCATTATAATTCTATCCAGACCGAATGCGAGCCCGCCGTGAGGAGGGGCGCCGTATTCAAGGGCTTCAAGAAGGAACCCGAAGCGCTTCATTGCCTCTTCTCTCGATATCTTTAAAAGGTCGAAGATCTTCTGTTGAACTTCACGGTCATGGATGCGTATAGAACCACCGCCAAGTTCGCTCCCGTTAACAACAAGATCATATGCAAGCGCCATTACCTTTGACGGGTCCTTGTCTAAAAGATTCAGGTCCTTAGGATTAGGTGATGTAAATGGATGATGAAGAGATACATACCTCTTTGAACCTTCATCGTACTCCATAAGCGGGAAGTCTGTTATCCAATGAACGTCAGTCTTCTTTTCATCGAACACCTTAAATCTTTTGCCCAAGTCAACACGAAGGGCGCCAAGTGAATCATTAACAACTTTTGCCTTATCACCCATCAAAAGGACAACATCATTTGCCTCTATCCCCAGCTCTTTCCCAAACGTCTCTTTTTCCGTGTCGGACAGGAACTTGTCTATCCCTTTGAGCGATGCCACGCCCTTTGCGCCATAGGCCTTCACAAACTCTCCGGCGTTGTCCAGTTCTTTACGCGAGAATTTTTCCGCAAGCCCTTTAAGGTTGAGCGCCTTTATTACTCCGCCGTTCTCAACAACTCCGGCAAACGCCTTGAAACCGGAACCTTTGAACGCGGTCGTTACATCCTTTAGCTCCCACGGAATGCGCCTGTCGGGGCGGTCGCTACCAAATCGCTCCATGGCATCCTTGTATGTCAGGCGCTCGAACGGCCGCTTAAGCTCTACACCCTTTATCTCTTTCCACAAGAGCGCGACGAGCCCTTCCATAGTCCTGTAAATATCCTCTCTGTCAACAAAACTCATCTCGATATCTATTTGAGTGAACTCCGGCTGACGGTCGGCGCGAAGGTCCTCGTCCCTGAAGCATTTTACTATCTGAAAATACCGGTCAAACCCTGCGACCATTAAAAGCTGTTTAAAAAGCTGCGGCGACTGAGGGAGCGCGTAAAAATGGCCCTTTGAGATACGCGACGGTACCAGATAATCACGAGCCCCTTCCGGCGTGCTCCTGGTCATCATGGGCGTCTCAACTTCAATGAAATCGTTATCGCTTAAATATTTTCTTGTCACCTGGGCGGCACGGCTCCTAAGCATCAATATGTTTTGCAGGGCCGGGCGCCTTAGATCCAGATAGCGATATTTGAGACGAAGTTCTTCGGCCGCTGTCGTATCGTCCTCGATCTCAAAGGGCGGCGTCTTTGCGCGATTGAGAAGCGTTAGTTCCCCTGCCAAGACCTCTATTTCACCTGTAGGCATATTCTTATTGGTCTGCCCTTCGGGACGTGCCCTCACCTTCCCTTTTATCGCCACAACGTCCTCGCCATGAAGCGCTTTTGCCGTCTCCATTATCTTGGGTGTGGCCACCGGATCAAACACTGCCTGAGTGACACCGTAACGGTCGCGGATATTTATAAAGACGAGGCCTCCATGGTCGCGTGCGCTCCCGACCCAGCCGTTCAAAACAACCTCTTTGCCGATATCGCCGCCCCTTAAAGTCCCGCATGTGTGAGTTCTTTTCATATTTAGTTTTCGACCCTTACAAAATGCATCGGGAGAAGATCGAGCTTTACCTCTTCCTGATGCTTTGTGTGCATGTTTCTTACAACCGCAACGCCTTTCTTAAGCTCTTCATCACCGATAATCACCACGGTATGTGCGATCAGTTTGTCGGCGCGCCGCATCTGCGATTTGAGCGAATGGCCCTCGTTATCAAGCTCTGCACAAACGCCGTCCTGCCGGAGCATGTTTATGAGTGGCAGTCCCTTCTCACGCGCGGCGTCTCCCAAAAGCGCGAAAAAGACCATGTCTCTGGGCGGATATTTATCGAGCCCCAGCGCCTGCATGAGAAGAATAACGCGCTCCATGCCTATTGCAAAACCGACGCCGGGAACGTCGGGCCCGCCGAGCTCTTTAACAAGACCGTCGTAACGCCCGCCGCCGCCAAGCGCGTTCTGGGCGCCAAGCTTGTCCGTTGTATATTCAAAGGCGGTGCGCATATAATAATCAAGGCCGCGAACTATCTTGTGGTTGACCGTGAACTTAACCCCCAGACTTTTTAGGAAGTTCTGAACGCTTCCAAAATGTTCCTCACATGCCTTGCAAAGATGCGAACCGATAAGGGGCGCCTCTTTCATCGACTCCTGGCACTGCGGGTTCTTGCAATCAAAGGCGCGAAGCGGATTTCTTGTCACCCTTCGCTGGCAATCTGCACAAAGGTGCGCCTGTTTTTTCATTAAGAAATCGCCGAAAAGTTTATTGTACGTGGGCCTGCATTCACGACATCCCAGCGAATTTATCTCGGTAGAAAAATCTGTAAGACCCAAACTTTTAAAGAAGAACTCTCCCATCGCTATCTGTTCTGCATCGATAGAGGGGTCCGCAACCCCGAGAGCCTCAACCCCTATCTGATGGAACTGGCGATATCTTCCCTTTTGGGGACGTTCGCGCCTAAACATCTGGCCCATATAAAGGTATTTTACGACCGGGTCTGTCTGGTATGCACCCGATTCGATATACGCCCTGACGACGGAAGCCGTACCCTCCGGCCTTAGGGAGAGCATGTCGTCGCCGGCGTCCTTGAACGTGTACATCTCCTTTTCGACAACGCTCGTCTCTTTACCGATGCCACGCACAAAAAGATCCGTCTTTTCAAGGACCGGCGTCCTCACCTCACGGTACCCGTAGGCCACAAAGATGCGAAGAACGGTATCTTCAAGTTTGTGCCACAGATCCATATCCTGCGGCATGATATCGGACATACCCTTGATAGATGTGTATTTCATATAGCTATTGACCGGCATTTATGACACAATGGCCAAATGGGTCAAGGGAAGAAAGTAATAAAGGTCATGGCTGTCATTGTTTTGGGCCTTTTCATGGCGTCATGCAGCGCCGACTATTGGAACCCAACAAAATGGTTCGATTCGAACGACAGCGATAGTTCGGAATCCGCGGATGATGCAGTAGAGGCAACATCTACCTATTCTGTGGCTCTCGGAGGGGTCGCGCGAGGACGGGACGAACTTGTTGTCTACGACGATGAGGAGAATGTCGTCGATTTTAGCGATCATAGCCTCACTTTTGAGACGAATAACGACAATATAGTCCTTGTCGTTCGCGAGGGGTTTGATGATTATATGTCCGGGAGCGGGGCAAGGATATCCCCCCAAAAAGTAGGGACGACAATAATCAGATATTTTGTGGATGGCGTTGAAGGCGAAGACAGATATAAAGTTATAGTCCCACCGCAGAGCCTCATTCAGATACTTATGGGTGAGGCAATAGGGCAGATCTATAGCGAGGCTCAAGTTGCCGACTGGTCAGTAGGGCTCTCGAGCGACAGCCCCACCGGGAACGCCTTGGCATATGTAGTAAAGAACAGGGTCGATCTGATCGATGCCGGACAGCCTTTCAGTCTTTTCATAGTAGATGAGAACGTCTGGGATTCGAACTCTCCGGCTTCTCACTGGGATGCCGTGATCACCGCCGAAAGCAGCGGTACTTACCAGTTCTCACCGGTTGACCCCGAGAACGAGAGCAACAAATTATATTTGGCATCGGCCTCGAGGGATAACTTTACGCAGAACGAATATCTTGTAGCCTACGACCAGACCGTTCTTACTGCGGCAAAGATATTCGGAATCGATGCCGCAGACCCGACGAACGGTGCATTTGCGTTCAGGACACCAACGGCCGGTCAGACGGAATGTCTTGCGGAAACGCTCAAACTCGGGCTCGCTTATCTTCCCTATGAATGCGGTCCGGGGGACGAGAGCTATCCTGCTTTCAAACCTGTTCAGGTGCTCATTCATCCGTCTATCGCATTGCTTAGTGACGGAAGGCCCAGCTTCGTATTTTACAGGAACAGGGCCGAAGACGAACCGGCGGTAACGAACGCCCCTTAGATTCCAAGATCTCCTGAGACGGTTTCAATGATTTCGGTGCCGATGTGCTTTTGTTTTCTTATATAACCTTCAAAAAGGGAATTGTCGCAGAGAACATTTATGAGCCTTGGCACGCCCTTTGAGTGCTCATGGACATGGTAACACGCATCGTCCGTAAAGATCGGGTCGTCAACGCCGGCCAATGATAGCCTATGATGCATATATGCCATGGTCGTCTCCGGTTTGAATGGTTCAAGCCTATGCTTCACGGCGACCCTTTGGGCAAGAGGCGGGTCGCTCTTCAGACATTCGTCGAGCTCCGGCAGACCAAAGAATACGAAAGACAGAAGCTTCTTGTCAGGCAACTCCAGGTTCAAAAGACCCCTGAACTCTTCCATTAATTGCGGGTTCTTTAACATCTGCGCTTCGTCTATCAAGATGACCGCCTTTTTGTTGGCGTCCGCGATCTCTACAAGCCTTTTGAAAAGCTGGCCCAGTATCTCAACTTTGTCGTTCGCCGGCTCGGCAACGCCAAGTTGCATTGCTACGCGCTTGATGAGCCATGTTGAATCTATATCGGAGTGGACTATTACAAGGAGCGACGCCTCGTACTCATCTTCGGGAAAGCTCTCTAAAAGCCGCCTGGCTAGCGTGGTCTTTCCCGTGCCAAGATCGCCTATAAGCACTGCAAGCCCCTTCATTGTGGAAACGGCGTACTGAAGCTTTTCAAGAGCGCGGTCGTGCTGCTCGCTGTGATAATAAAAACGGTTGAGGGGCATCATTGAGAAAGGTTCCTGGTCGAGCCCGTAAAAATCTAGGTAGTCCATAAATTAGATGAACGATATCTTCTTTTTTGAGGGAGGCTTTTCCTCTGATCCTTGCGCCGCCTTGGCCCTGATCTTTACCTCCGGTTTTGGTTTAGGTTCCGGTCTTACCTTAGGCTCTTCTTTTGTTCTGTCTGTGAACATAATGTCGAGCTCTTCAAATATCGCGCGCGAACTATCATCAAGCGCACCATTCACAAGAAGCCTCTGATAGGCCTTGTGGGCCTTCAAGAATTCGTTCCTTGCCTCGTCCTTAAGCCCCATCTGCTTATACATAGCTCCCAGGTCGTAGCTGGTTGAGGCGTCTTTACCGAGCTTTACGGCGTCGGTAGAAGTTATAGATATCTCGTCCGGCGTTACGCCCAACTTTTTTGCCATCTCCTCGGTCTTGAGCGTAGCCTCTTCTTTGAACTTTACCTCCGCCTCTATCTTTTCTTCTTCGTCAGATATCTTTTTATTTCTCTCCTCTACATGAGCCTTTACATCTTTAAAAGCCCCTTTCCTCACCTCTTCCACGGCCTCCAAAACCTCTGCCTCGTCCTCGGGACCCAAGGACAGAACATCTTCGTACGCCCTTAACGCCCCTTCGATGTCATTTTTTTCCAACAAGATTTCGGCCAGGTCGCGGTATTTCCCCTTTGCGGTCTCTATCTGATTGAGCTTTGTGTAGATATCTGCCTGCATGGAAAGAAGCTCCGGGTCCTCTTCCACGAAAGATTTCGCTACCTCCATGCGTTTAAGTGTCTCCTTCCATTCGCCGCGCTTGAAGAACATGCGGCAGATCTCTCTGACCAGTTCCGTCCTTTCCGGCCTGTGCGAAAGTATCTTGCTATAAAGTTCTATTAGTTGCCCCGTCTCACCCTTCTTTTTTATCCGGTCCGCAAGGCCCTCGTATATATCTATGGCCTTATCCACCATTCCCTGAAGTTGATATGTCTCGGCGAGCCTTACGCGAAGCGAAACGTTGTTCGGATCGAGCGAGATCATTTTTTCTCGGATGTAAAGAACTCCCGCCTGATCGTTCTTTTGATCGTAGGCGGATGAAACGATTTGATACTGGTAAAGCGCGTCCTGAACGAGCCCCATCTTTTCGTAAAGTTCAGAAAGAGCTATATTCACATCTATCAGTGACGGGTTAAGTCTTAAAACGCTCTTAAATACGGTCACCGCTTTCAGATAGAAGCCGCCGTCGGCATAGGCAGATGCCACTTCTTTATATAAGCGAATGGCGTCTTGTATCTGTTTTCTTTTTACGAAAAGCTCCGCTATCTTTATCTTGATGCGGAGGTCTTCCGGGTCCAGCTGAAGCAGTCTTTCGTATTCAATTATGGCACGGTCAAGCCTTCCCTCTTGAGTGAGCTTTTTCGCCAGCTCCAGTATCTTTTCCTTATTGATAATGTCCATCATGAAAGTTCAGCAAAAAATCAAAATTGGTCTTCTGTCATCCGGAGTCCGCTCAGCGCCTCGTTATTATCGGGCTCGCGTTCAAGGACTTTTTTATATATCATTCTGGCCCTTTGAAAATGGCCCTGAGATTTAAGTATATCGGCCATTGTTACAGTATGCCATACGTCGGTATTGAACACCAAGCTGTCATCGGTAGGTCCATGTTCTTTATTGAGATCTGCCTTGGAATGGGAGGCCGGCTTCGGTTCGGTATTGCCGGCAACCGCCGACAACGGCATATCCTCTGTTATCTCTTCTTCTATCTCTTCGGCCGTCCTATCCGGCACGATCATTACCTGCGTTGTTACGCCGGAGGAGAGAATCTTTTTTGCCTCGAGATTTGTCGGCATCTTTTCAAGGACAAGAGCCGCATATCTCTTGGCAAGGACCGCCTCTCCGCTTGCCATGTAGGCCTTTGCAAGGGCAAGTTGGCCGCTTATAAGGTCTGGATGGTGTTTAAGGCCTTCTTTTGCGACGGTTATCGCCTCACTTATCATCCCGTACGAGCGAAATATCTCTGAGATGGCGGCAAAGACGACGGACGTAGGATCCTTCTGCCACTTTTCGTAATAGCGTAAAAATGTCTGATCTTCTATTAACTCGGGCCGCATATCACACACCTTGCTGGCCTTGCTGGCCTTGAACTTTGCTTGCTAATTATCTGTTTACACCGTAAAAAACAAAGTGTAAACCATAATTTAACATGGAAAACATTATTCAGCAGCACGCAATACTGCTTAAAGACAAGGTCCGGATGGAGGCCTACAAAAAGGCCATATTTTCGTCCGTAAAAGAGGGTGATACTGTCTTTGATATTGGCGGGGGGCTTGGAATACTTTCATTTTTGGCGCTAAAAGCTGGCGCCTCACATGTCCATGTCGTTGAAGTAGAACCCGGAACATGGACGCTTCTGCGTCTCGTAGCAAAACACAACGGTCTGGCCGAGAAAATGACCTTTCATAAGGGTCTTTCGACCAAGATAAGGCTAAAAAAGAGGGTCGATCTGATCGTTTCGGAGCTCTTTGGTAATCTATGCCTTAACGAAAACCTCCTTCCGGTCTTGATCGATGCTCGCAAACGCCTCTTAAAGAACGGCGGTTCCATTATCCCCTCCGGCATGAAGGTCTTCTTTGCCCCGTGCGAGAACAGGGATTGGGAATTCACAACGACCGCGCTCCATAATTTGGACGGCTTTGATCTTCTGCCGGACCTGCCGGATATCGATGTGGGAACCCCAAGCATGATCATTAAGAACGCCGACCTTCTTTCGGAACCAAGGGTCTTTATCGACATCGATATTATAAAGGCAAGGTCCGAAACGGCCGCCAATTTGGTGACGTTTAATGTCTCCCGCGACGGATTGTTGTCCGGTTTTGCGAGCTGGTTCGAGGCCAGACTTACCGGTAAAATATCGTTCTCCACCTCCCCAAATGATCTCACCACACACTGGAAGCAAGGGTTCCTGCCGCTTCGCACGCCTCAAAAAGTAAAAGCGGGCCAAAAGATAATATTTGAGCTGGAATTCTCTCCCGACCCGTCCGGCCTTAACTCCATTATGGGGTATCATTTCGAGGTAAAATAGGACGATAAATTTATTTGCCCACAGGCCGTAAGTTGTGCTATTTTACACGCCATCATGGAACTAATAACCGCAAAATATGTGTTGCCTATGGACGCCGAGGCCATCGAGGACGGTGCAATAGCCGTTGAGCTTGACAAGATATGCGCCGCAGGAAAGGCCGCCGATCTCAAGGCAAAATACGCAAACGTCACACTTATCGAGAACCCAGACTCGGTCATAATGCCGGGACTCATCAACGCCCATACCCATTTAGACCTTACCGGCTCGTTTAGCTTCGGGCAGGAAGAGAACCTCTCCAAAAACCCAGACTATATCGACTGGCTCCTGACCATGCTGAACCACCGGAACATGGCCAATATTCGCGATACTATAATCTCGCTCCAGGGAGCCGTGAAATTTCTGGTCGATTCCGGCACCACCTGTGTCGGCGATATGACCTGCTTCGAGGGGATATTCAACATTGTAGATGAAATGGGGATCCGTGCGGTCATATACCCTGAGATATATGCGGGCGCGGGCGAGGGGGTGCAGGACAGGTTCGAAACAGCTCTCGCTCTTGTTGAAAAATATACCGACGCCAACTTGAAACTTGTAACTGTAGGTCTGGCCCCATTTGCCCCCTATCTTCTTTCAAGGAACCTTCTTTCGATAGTAAGCCAGCACGCCAAGAACATGGGCGTTCCGGTTCAGATCCACGCCGCAGAATCGTTCACCGAAATGGAATTTTTCTATGATTCGCGCGGCTCCATAGCAACGACTCTTTTCCCTGCCCTTGGCTGGACGGACGACCTCCCTCCGCCGCATCACAAGACCCCTATTCAATACCTAGGCGAGATCGGTTTTCTGGACTCCTCGCCGGCTATAGTTGGCGGCCTCCATTTGGGCATAAGGGACTTTACGACCGTCGCACGCAATATGTGCCGATCTATATATTGCCCGCGTACGAACCATTTCCTTGGCCACGGGGATTTCCCCTTCGGAAAGCTCCGCGAACACGGAATACCGATAGGACTCGGCACAGATACGCTCAACGGCGCCAAAGGTTTTAACTTGTGGGATGAGATGAGGTTCACGCACGAAACAGCCATCACCCCCATGCCTACGGCAAAAGAACTTCTGCAAATGGCTACCATCGGCGGCGCGCGCGCGCTGTCGCTGGAGCATATCACGGGCTCCCTGACCGAAGGGAAACAGGCCGATTATATAATAACCGATCTCCCGGAATGCCCCACGGCCTCTCTTGTTTATGATGTAATGATACGCCACACCAGGCCCATTAACGTTAAGAAGGTCGTGGTGGCCGGCGAGATACTTAAAAGCTAATGTTCCTCAAAGCCATTAAAGACCTCTTTAAAAAATACTTCATAGCAGGCACCGTGGTCATAGTACCGATCGCCGTCACCCTCTGGATACTTAAGTCGATAATTGAGTGGGCCGATGGGTTCTTCATATCACTCCTCCCCGATTTTTTTAAGCCTTCTTTTTTGTCATTCGATCGGATCCCCGGAGCCGGACTTGTATTGACGGTAGGCATCATACTTCTTGTCGGAGTTATCACGAGACTCTATCTCGGTAAAAAATTGATAGCGTTCGGCGATTCGCTTCTCAACAGGCTCCCTTTTGGCAGGTCTATATATAATGCCCTAAAACAGATCCTTCAGACGGCGTTCACCTCTCAAGAAGATAAGTTCAAAGGAGTTGCGCTGGTTGAATACCCGAAAGAGGGCTCATTTGCCATTGCATTCATCACCGGGGATGTAGACGCAGACATATCACCCGATATCAATGAAAAATATTTGAAGGTTTTTGTTCCCACATCGCCAAATCCGACATCGGGTTTTTTACTGATCGTTCCGGAAAGAAAGCTAAAAAGACTCAACATGTCGGTTGAAGAGGCTTCCAAGCTTGTGATAAGCGGCGGTCTTTTATAGCAATATGAGCGAGAAAATCATAGCAACCAACCGCAAGGCCTCCTTCAATTATATACTGCAAGATCGCTTTGAAACGGGGCTTGTTCTGACCGGAAGCGAGACAAAATCACTGCGCGAGTCGTCCGCCAACATCAGCGAGGCCTACGCGATGGTAAAGTCCCACGAGATCTGGCTCGTGAACGCCAACATAAGCCCCTATGAGCCGGCCAACTATTTGAACCACAAACCTAAGAGAGACAGAAAGCTCCTTCTTCATAAAAGGGAGATACTGAAAATCGAGCAAAAGCTAAAGGAACGAGGGCTCACCATAGTCCCCACCAAGATGTACTTTAAGAACGGCCGCGCAAAACTGGAGATAGCACTGGCAAAAGGGAAAAGATCATACGATAAGCGCGATTCCATAAAGAAGCGCGATATTAACAGAGAGGTTTCACGCGAATTTTCAAGGAGAGGAAGGACCTGATATCAAGGAGTTGAAAAAGAAGATATGGTCGGCGGCCTTTTTCCTTTTCCCGTCAAAATTTTTGAGCCTCATCGCGGTGGAATAGCCGGCATTCTCTATGCTCCCGTCTTTTTTTAAACGTCCGATGGTACTATGGTTTCTGTTTTCTATCGTGCCGTCATTTTTTAGATAACCGATGGCTGAATAACGTGCATTCTCTACGGTTCCATTATCCTTAATGCGGCCTACAATCCCATGGTGCGCATTTTCAACCGTGCCATTATCTTTTATATGCCCAACCGTTGAACGTCCCGCGCTGGTCACCGTCCCGTCATCTTTTATGTAACCGATTGTCCGGTGGCCGGCATCGGTCACGATTATCTCTGCGGTGCCGGCAACGGATGAAAAAGCTAATAATATTAAGACTATAAGGTTTATTCTCTTCACAGGCTCCGGAGGATAACAAATAATCATTAGGCTCTCAACCATAAATATCGTAATTTGCCTCCTTGACAAATAGAAAAAAGTGTCAAAAGTAGGCGAAAAATGACGATCTTAGAGAATATAAACAGCCCTTCGGACCTCAAGAAGCTCGCGCCGGAGCAGCTTCCCCAGCTAGCCACGGAAGTAAGGCAATATATCGTCGACGTTGTCAGTACAAACGGCGGGCACTTGGCGCCGAGTCTCGGTGTCGTTGACCTGACGCTAGCGCTCCACTACGTCTTTGACGCTCCGAACGACAAGATTATCTGGGATGTCGGACATCAGTCATACGCGCACAAGATACTTACCGGAAGACGCGAACAATTTAAGACGATCCGTAAACTTGGCGGACTTTCCGGTTTTACAAAAAGAGAAGAGAGCATCTTTGACCCCTTCGGTGCCGGACACGCCTCAACTTCTATCTCGGCGGCCTTAGGGATTGCCAAGGCCTTTAAGAGACGTGAACTTGATAACCGAGCGATCGCCGTCATAGGCGACGGCTCAATGACGGGAGGCCTTGCATTTGAAGGACTCAATCACGGCGGTTTCAGAACCGGAAATCTCATCGTCGTCCTGAATGACAACAAGATGTCGATATCTCCGAACGTGGGCGCCCTTTCAAAGTTCTTCTCGATGCATCTTTACAGCAAGCGCTGCGTTAAAATAAGACGCTGGTTCAAGAATAAATTGCTCACTCTGCTGCCAAAGCGCGGTAAAGACCTCTGGAAACTCGCAAGAAAGGTCGAAGAGGTTGCGACCGGGCTCTTCACCCCAGGTTTCATGTTCGAGTCGTTCGGCTTTTTATATATCGGACCTCTTGACGGGCATAATCTGACAGAGCTCACGCGCGTATTCAGGGCGATCAAGGAAACACCTGTTGGAGAATCCCCTATCCTTGTGCATGTCATCACCAAAAAGGGCCGCGGTTACAAACCTGCGGAAGAGAATCCTACAAAATTCCACGGCACAGGGCCTTTTGACAAAGAGACCGGGGAAACCCCTCCGTCAACAAAACAGACATACACACAAGTCGCCGGAGGGACAGTTCTTGAGCTTGCGAAGCAGGATGGAAATATCGCTGCCATCACGGCTGCCATGTCGACCGGAACGGGAATGGAAGGCGTTTCTAAAGAATTGCCAGAGCAGTTCCATGATGTTGGCATTGCCGAAGGACACGCGGTGACATTCGCTGCAGGGCTTGCTACCGAAGGCTTCAGACCGGTTGTTGCGCTTTACTCCACCTTCATGCAAAGGGCCTATGACCACATCCTTCACGATGTCTGCCTGCAAAATCTTCCGGTAACATTTGCGGTCGACAGGGCGGGGCTCGTAGGAGACGATGGTCCGACCCATCACGGGGTGTTCGATCTTTCTTATTTAAGACAGATGCCTAACATGGTCGTCATGGCGCCCCGCGATGAGAACATGCTAAAACAGATGCTATTCACCGCCATCTACTCGGGAAAACCGGCGGCGGTAAGGTATCCCCGAGGGAGCGTCGAAGGAGTTACGATAGAGAAGAACTATAGAAAGATAGAGCTGGGCAAAATGGAACTAATGTTCGGCAACCTAAACTCCGATATCGCGATAATTGCCGTGGGGAATTGTGTCTGGAGCGCAATTGAAGCGGCGCGCTCTCTTGAAAAAGAGGGCATCAAGGCATCCGTGCTAGACGCCCGCTTCGTAAAGCCGCTGGATGAGGCAATGCTGGGTTCGCTCGCCGACAAGTGCAAGCGCTGGATAACGGTCGAAGAAAACGCCATCGCCGGAGGTTTCGGATCGGCCGTCAGCGAATGGCTTAACGAGAATAAGGCGAACAATATATCGATCAATATACTGGGGTTGCCCGACAAGTTTATAGAACAGGGCCCGCAAAACATATTGCGCGCCCGTTACGGAATAGATGCCGACGGCATCATCCTCACCATCAGACAATTATTGACCCAAGAAAAGAGATCATCAAGACAGGAAAGCTCCTCGAACAAAAAGGCCTCACCAGGGCAGCGTGCGGAAACATCAGTCTTAGAATAGACAAGAACAAATTTCTCATAACCTCAAGCGGTAAGGTGAAGAGCTGCTGATAGTAAAAAAGTCTCTGAGAGAATATCCGCCTTATTTTTCAAACCCCTCTTCATTTTACATAATGGGCATCTCTAAAAACCTGCTTGTTCTGTCATTGCGAGCCCCGAAGGGGCGCGGCAATCTCTAAGCAAACACTTGATTTAGGGAGATTGCTTCGGTCACTACGCTCCCTCGCAATGACACGCCAATGGTTTTTTAGAGGTGCCCTAATGTTCATTTCACGACACTAAGAATATTGCTCTACATGAGTCGGAGGACTTGGCGTCTACTCGCCACGGCTTGAGGTGCCGGACTTTCCGCCGGTGACAATATCAACTCCGTTAGACGTTCCTATCCTTGTAGCCCCGGCCTCGATCATCTTTAACGCATCTTCTCTGGTGTGAACTCCACCCGAGGCCTTTACCCCCATTTCGGGGCCAACCACTCTTCGCATGAGCGATATATCCTCCACGGTCGCCCCGCCTTTTCCAAATCCGGTGGAGGTCTTTACAAATGCGGCTCCTGCCGCCTTGGAAAGTGCGCAGGCTATCACCTTTTCTTCGTTATTAAGCTCCCCCGTTTCAAGTATGACCTTCACCGGATAAGGTTTCGAGGCGTCAACAACCGCCCCTATATCTTCCAGCACATAGGAATAGTTCTTATTTTTAAGTTCAACGCCGTTCACGACCATATCTATCTCTTTGGCTCCGCCAGCGATCGCCTTCTTTGCTTCATCTGCCTTGGCCTTGCTCGATCCAAGACCTTTCGGAAAATCTATTACCGATATCGGTTTGACTTCGGAACCCTTTAGCTCTTCCGCAACCAGCGGAATATATTCTGAGCGAACGCATACCGTGGCAAAATAATGGCCCATGGCCTCCTTACAGACCTTCTTCACGTCATCTTTTGTGGCCTCTAGCTTTAATATCGTGTGGTCTATCATTGCGGCCAATCTTGTATTGTCCATAGTAATCCCTTTCTAAAAATGTCTTTTAGAGAACGCTCTACCAGAACCACTTTTTAGGGCACCTCTATAAACTACCCACTCTGTCATTGCGAGCCCCGAAGGGGCGCGGCAATCTCCCATAAAAACTTGATTTATGGAGATTGCTTCGTCGCTGGACGCTCCTCGCAATGACATAACAATGGGTTTATAGAGGTGCCCTCTCTAATATGTAAACGTACATATCTTTCCGCCTTCGCTCAATTGAGGCTTGCCAAGCCGTAGCTCAAGTAGTTTTAACTACTTGAGCGAAGGCTGGTGGAGGCGGCGGGAAATTGCACCCGCGTCCGAAGATACATCACGCTCGCCTCTACATGCTTATTCTGCGAATTTAGGTTTCGCTCCTTCTTGCTCCCGCAGACGGGATCTCAAAGTTGCTATCCTGCAAATTGTCTCGCCAGGTCCGTTACAGGCGCCGGGCCCAGCCAGCCTACTGTCGTTGCCACTACCGCCTAGCAGGCATCAACGGGTGGCATGCTGCTTATTTTAAGCAGCGATTGCTAACGGTTCGTAGTTGGCAATTAATTGTTCCAATCAGTTTAACGACTTGACTGAAGCGGTCGGCATGACAACAAAGCGCGAATGCGAATCTCCGTCGAATCTGTTTCGCCCCCTTGCCTCGCCGTAGCTCCAAAGAGCGAAGGCTGGCGGGCCAACTACTTATCTCTATAGTAAACCCTTGTCAAGGGTGCCCCGCCTTGATATAGACTCCAACTCTTATGATAATAGGATTAACGGGAAAAAATGGAAGCGGCAAAGGGGTTGTTGCAGATTTTTTAAAGTCGATGGGGTATCACTACCATTCGCTTTCTGACGCCGTTCGCGAAGAGATTCTTAATAGAAAACAACAAGTTACCCGCGACATCCTTATTGTAACAGCCAATGAGCTCCGCACAAACTTCGGCCCTTCTGTCCTAGCCGAACGGGTCATTTCAAGACTCGATCCCGAAAAGAATTACATCGTGGATTCCGTAAGAAATCCCTTTGAGGTCGAGGCCCTTCGTCGCAGGAGCGATTTTTTTCTCCTCTTGGTCGACGCAGACCCCAAGGTAAGGTTCGAACGCCTAAAGGCCCGCGCGCGCGAGAACGACCCGCAGGATTATGAGGCCTTTTTAGTACTGGAAGCGGCTGAGGCCGGTTCTAACGACCCCAACACCCAGCAGCTTAACCGCACCTCAGAGATGGCCGACGCCAAGGTTGAGAACAACAACTCCATAGAAGAGATCCACGAAGACGTTCGCGAGGTCCTAAGGGCCCTCGCCTCAAATCTGGTAAGGCCTACATGGGACGAATATTTCATGAAGATAGCGCAGGTGGCGGCGCTTCGCTCCAATTGCATCAAGAGAAAAGTGGCCGCCGTCATCGTTCTCGACCACCGCGTTATATCAACCGGTTACAACGGAACACCGCGCGGGATAAAAAACTGCAATGAAGGGGGGTGCCCGCGCTGTCACACGTTCGGAAAATCAGGCGAACATCTGGAAGAGTGCCTCTGCGCCCATGCGGAGGAGAACGCCATTGCGCAGGCCGCATATCATGGAGTAAGGATAGCGGGCGCCACTATCTATACAACATATTCGCCGTGCCTTAGGTGCACCAAACTTATAATCAATTCCGGCATCACAGAGGCCGTCTACAGTCTTGCCTATCCAATGGAAAAGATACCGATGTCTCTTTTGAGCGAAGCGGGTGTAAAGGTCAGACAACTTGAAGCCAAAGGATAAAAAGCCCTGCG
>PCWZ01000011.1:0-1984 GCA_002796305.1 Deltaproteobacteria bacterium CG11_big_fil_rev_8_21_14_0_20_49_13 | reverse complement strand
ATTGCCGCGCCCCTTCGGGGCTCGCAATGACAGAACAAGCAGGTTTTTAGAGGCGCCCTAAATTAGATCATTCACACACCGATTCGGCGTTCAAAATAAGATATTTGAGGACCTTAGCCTGATCTGCCGTTGCAGAACCGCCCGTTTCAATGTGGTATGATGTATAGAACACACAACCTTTTGCATCCTGTGTCCATCCTACCGTTATAGGCGCACCGACCGTACCTCCAAGACTCGATGTGTCACCGCTAACAAATGTTGTCACACCGCTGGCAACACTTGCGATAGGCATCCAGCTCCCAAGGTTAAAATCTATATCAACCGTAGTTTTACCCAGATATGTTTGAAGATCGGCATTGTCCGCATTTGCAGTTACGGTGCCGGTGGTGGTAGAACCGGTCCCATATGTAACCTTGTCCGGGAAAGCCGCTGTTACCCCTGGGTCTGACAGGTCAGAAAAATAGATATTATTTCCTGCTGCCACATATTCCTGGATCACTGTACTATAGGCCGACATGTCTGTTCCGCAATTTATAAATATGGAGTTATAAGGTGTAAGATTAGCGATATCAGAGAATGTTGTGCTCGCTAAACTTGCGTCTTGCACTACAAGATTGACCGCTTCGCATGCGGCGCTGCCTGTCATATCCTCCGGCACACTCTCGCTTCCCGTCAATGTACATCCTTTCATCTGCGACAGGAGCAGTTGAACACCGTCCCAGCTTCCCGTTATTACAAGCCACTTGGCTGTGATATTAGCCCCGGTTGCCGTTGTATCGGCCGCGGGGACAGCGGTTGTTGAATCAAGCGTCAGATCAGACGCAAAGGTAAGAGAGAAACCGGTCATGGTCACAGAGAACGTGTAGCTCCCAGAAGCTGTGCCAGCTTCACATGCGAACGAACCGTTGGCATCGGTCAAACACGTTGTCGTTGTGCTCTTTTCTACCGACTTTGAAACGCCGTCGGGGAGACCTTTGTAATAACCCGGCATAGCCGTTCCTGCCCCGCTGGTCGTATTCTTCACTTCCGCGCCTACCACCGGCGTAAGATCGGCGGCGGTAACGGTACCGCAAACAAGGGCCTGACCGCTTACGGATGTGCAATCCGCGGTCCCGGTAGTACCGCTAGAACTACTGCCTCCTCCACACGACACAGCAAGTCCAAACATCAGGACCGCCACTACCGCCATTACCTTCTTTGTCATATAGCCTCCTTTTGCCGTCGCCTTTATAGCGTCGGGCTGTGTTTTTTTACTGACACGTTATTGTATACTCAACGAACGATTGCGTGTAAGAACCGGTAATATTCGCAAAAAGCACAACTGCCTGATCGGTCATGAACTGACCGAATCCGCTGAATGTATTCGTTGCAGAGACATTCCCGGTCACCGCATTGTTCATAAAATTATAACCCTTCCAATCGGGACCGATGCTCCCCGTTCCGGGAACAAGCGAAACCGTTATCGTCTTTCCGCCGGTAGCCGTATTGCTCGGGGTTATATTTAAGCCTCGAGCGGCATAGGGAGCCATGTCGGCAAAGCCCCCCTGCGCGTAGTTAAGAGTACACGCGCTTGCATCCACAAGTATCTCGGTAAGCGAATCAAGCGCGTCGTCTACCGTGTTCGCCTGCATCAAGTTGCTTGCGAATCCGGTGGTCGTTTCGCCGGAACGCCCGAACTGGGAGGCGTTGTTGTGCTCAAAAAGCCTCTGGTCCAGAAAATCGAAAAAGACCGCCGGCAACGTATTTGTACTCCCGAACGAATTTGCAAATGACGTGCTCATAAGGTCATAGATCTGGCCTCTGGGCGGCGAATATTTGTTGGCAGTTGAAGCGCCTTCTATCCACGACCTCATGTTCTCCAACATGCTGGCAACGTAGTCATACTTATCGCTCCCATATTAAACCCGCTGCATAGCGAGCGATTTGAAGGGAAGTCGCTTAGCAGATAAGAATATTCTAAAAAGTTATCCATAAGGGTTAGGCA
>PCWZ01000010.1:23151-33309 GCA_002796305.1 Deltaproteobacteria bacterium CG11_big_fil_rev_8_21_14_0_20_49_13 | reverse complement strand
CAACAATGTATTCATCATTTTTTACTTACCCAAAAATGTTATGAGCCTATCGGCATAAATGCCCTCAAATCACCCACTCATATCCGCGAAGACCCTAAAGAGGATAAGGTATATATTGGATAGAGAATGGAGGGAGTTGAAGAAAGTTATCCACACCCCACGCGCACCGGCCACCTTCGGCGCCGGCGCGTGAGGTATGGATAACTCACTCGTTCGCCGAATATAAAAAATAGGCACAGAGGCCGACCAACCTGATAAAGGGATAGTTGATTAAACAAACCTACAGGAGGTCAGCATGTGCCCGATAGAATATTACATGATGTTGCGAAATTATAAAGACCCAAAGCAGTTAAGGTTGAAGCTGGTACTATATGCAGACGAGCGCGGTAAAAAGGCCGCAGCTCGCCGTTTTGCCACCACTGTCAGCACTGTACGTAAGTGGCATGGACGATGGAAGATTAAAGGACTTGCCGGACTGGAGGAAATGTCCCGTCGTCCGCACAACTGCCCCAACGCCGTATCTCAAGAGGTTAGGAAGCATGTTATAGCGATCAGGAAGGGCAAAAAGACGCTATCTATCTCCAGCCATTACTCAGCTTCCTCCTGTCTTTTTAGATGAACTCGTGTATGCTAAATCCACTCAGGGGGATACGATGTCTGTTCCGAGTTCCAACCTTTTCGCAACCTTTTCTTGACAAAAGCCGCATAAGAGAATAGGGCGGATAAAAGAAGTCGCATTAGTCAACATGGGGGAGAGATGATTGTTGAGCTAATCCATCGACGTTTCACGGTTATAAGAATCGCGCATAATATCTTTCCCCAAATTTCAATCCAAAAAAATCCAATAAAAAACAAGGGGGAGATATGGCAGACAAAGAGGTAAAGCTCCAACTCGGATGCAGAGAATTCGCTTATGAAAGCGATGGTCTATGGAAGAGTCGCGACGGTTTTACAGCCAAGAGATATTACGGTCAGATAGCCGTAACAGATGCCGCCGGTAATTATATCGTAAAGGACATTCCCTCCGACGTAGAGAAATATTCTTCCGTCTATATCGAGAATAACGAAGCCAAAACGGTCCATCTCTTTGTAAAGGAAAGTGGCAAAGATGCCGGCGGCAAGACGCTGGATGATTATAAGAAAGAATTGAAGTGTTCTGATGAAATACCGCCATTTGAACATTTGAACCTGGTAGTTTGATCGAAAGTCTCGAAAGCCTTATATCCAATCCGGCATTGGGCGCAGCATGGCGGCTTTCCCCTCCGCCGGCAACGCTAACACCGGCAGAAGCGGGTGGTAGAACTGACTTAGGCGATAGAACGTTAACTCCGTTAGCGGAGGGCGTACCGCCGCCACTAACCATCAAAACAGCCTTTGCAATATTGGATGATGTTGAGATTGAACTTAACGATTTATTGAAAGAGCTTGTTGAAAAAGATGACATTGCGCCGCGGGCAGATACGGTATTAAAAGATGTGATCGATAAATTTAAACTCGTGGAATCAGCGCGCGGGAGTGAAGAAGAGATAGAACCACTGCAGAAAAAATTTGACAAGTGCGTTGAGCAGTTAGCGCTGGTGAAGAGAGCGATCGATTCAAGGAAGGTGCACGATAAGATCAATTTACATTTTGGGGTGGATTATCTCGGCATTTTCAATAACGATTACGGTCTCGTTAAAGTTGCTTTGGGTGTAGATATCCCGCTATGGCATCGGCTCATAATTACACCGCAGTTTGGAGTGGTGCTTAGCACTTCCATATCGGAAGGAGATCAACATTGGCATACAGACCCCGCTACCGGCGAAACAAAGATCAAAAGAGAAAAAGGGGTAGCTGGCGGCTATGCAGGAGGACTTGGTGTTGGCGTTCTAGCGTACCGCAGCGCAGGAGTTTCGCTATTGATCGGCGCTGAAGGTCTTATGGGGCAAGTTAATGAACTTAAGGAAACATTTGGTTTAGCGTTGGGAAAACTGGAATTACGGCTTTTCCCTTCTACGGCCAATTTTGGTGTAGGACTATCACTGGGCGGTGGAACGTATTGCAGTGTTACAAATAGTGAATGTTATGGCATGTTGCAGACCGGCATCAAATTTTTCCTACCAATCGGTAGAAACATACATTAAAAAAGAGATATCAAATGAGCGAAACAAATATTTTCAGTTATTATGTTGGCGGTCAGTGCTTAAATGAACCGGCGTTTGATCCGTCGCATGAAACCTGTATCCATGAAGAGGCGCTTATTGCTACTCTTCCGCCTGACAGGGGGGCGATTAAGCCGCAGGATGAATTCGTACTAAAAAAGCAAGGCAGAAACAGCGGGTTTAGCTTTTTGGTCGGTTGTGTTGACAATCATACCGACCCTCCGGGGTTCGAAAATCCTGATATACAGCGCATTTCGAACGATCTGGACGGAAGCAGGCCGAACAACAATAGCGTTAATGCGGTGCTTAGCGCAGACGGTCGATTTGCGGCGTTCCAATCGTTTGCCAGCGACCTGATCGACGGTGACAATAACGATCTGTCAGATATTTTTGTATACGATCGAGAGAACAACAGCACCGAACGCGTCAGCGTTGCCTCTGACGGCAATGAATCTGACGGTGGAAGTTATAAACCTTCGATAAGCGCGGACGGCAGATCTGTTTCTTTTACGTCTGTGTCTGGGAATATTGGGTCGGTTAACAATGGCAAGGCTAATATATTTGTCCGCGATAGAGATAAAAAGGAAACTAGAAATGTGAGCGTGTCCTCGTCCGGCGAAGGTGCCAATAATAACAGCTTTGTTTCAAGCATTAGTGCCGATGGCAGATATGTAGCATTTAACTCAAGTGCGACCAATCTGGCGCCCCCCTGCACCAGCGGGATCGACAGTGTTTTTATACACGACCGCCAGTCGAAAAAGACGGTTTGCGCCAGCGTGGCATATGACGGGTGGACCGCGAACGGCGGAAGCGGAGCGCCGTCCATCAGCGGAGATGGCGGATCGGTCGTCTTCGGTTCATGGGCAGACAATCTAGTCGCCTCCAAGGATGAAAACGGATCTTACGATATTTTTATCAGGAATATGGCCGACGGTGCGATAAAAATGTTGAGCGCTGGCGCCAACGGGAACAGCGGGACGCCTCGTATCAGCGCGGATGGTAAAACAGCAGTGTTTTGGTCGCAGGCGACCAATTTAACACCTAACAGCGACAGCGATTGGTGGAAGATCTTTACACTCGATGCAGATAAAGACGCGTACAAAAAGTGCAGTGGCATTGTCACTCATGAAAAATGGAATGAAGGCACCTACTCCAGCAGGATACTTCCGGCAATAAGCGTCGACGGCAGATATGTGGCATTTGATGCCACCGAAGAGTTAACTCCGGATGACACGAATGGTGTGGCAGACGTATTCGTGTGCGATACCGAAAGCGGCAAAACGGCAAGGGTGAGCAAGGCAAAAGACGGTGGCAGAGAAGTGAATGATAATAGCGGATCTCCAGACATCAGCGGTGACGGACGTTTTATATCGTTCCAGACATGGTCATACGGCTCCGAGTTCTATGCCGATTGTTTCATCGCAAAGAATCCGCTGTTTAAAAAACCGTAAAAATGGGGGAGACCGCATATGCCAACCTGCGCCTCATACAATGTCGTCATTCCGAAGGAATCGCCGATATGCGCTCTGTATCTTGAGTTAAATGGAAAGTACGGCGTTAAAGACGAAGATTATGATTCCTACGGATACAGGGCCGTGAACTATAAGAATCCCAAGGAACCGCCTCTTGTAAAAGGAGCGAATGATTGTGAGATAAGGTCGGAGGATGTGCTGGAATTTTCTCTCTCCGGCGCGAACTGGGAGAAATTTCAGGACCCGCTGGAACGACATCTAAAGGCGCCCCTATACTGGTCTTTAAAGGCGGGAGGAAGCCAGAAAGAGATTTCAGATCGTGTGATCGCATCCGTTGATAATGCAAAGGCAAAGATCGACGAGATCCTTATAAAGCTTGGAAAGATACATGGCTCCGATGAGTATAAAAAATTGCTCGCAACTGCGATCAAAAGATATGTTTATTTTCCTACGCATGATGTGTGGCGTTTTCTTTCGCAGAAGAGTAAAGATGATATAATGCGCGCTATGGATGGGCTGAAAACCGCGGGACTGACCGATTTCATAGAATATCTAGTGAAAAATGGGGGATTGGGACTTTACCGCAATAATAGGATCATTCCTACATTGTGGGGTACTACCGGTCTGGAATCGCTTGAGTGGGAAGGCGGCATAGGAGAACAATATCTTTTGTATGGCATATATCACAGGGCGGGACTTGAACCCCAATTTGTTGAGAATGAGACTGTGTTTGAAACCAACGCAACTGCGGATTCTTTCGGACTTAGGTCCACAAGCGATATCGGAGCATTGATCGGCGGCAGGGTCTATTTTCCGGACGGTGATGAAAAAGCTCAAGAGAAAAATTATTATCCCGTTACCCTTAGGCATGTCTTGAGCCTGGCGGCCTATTTCGGGCTCATGAATCGATCGTTCGTGACAGAAAAACAGTTGGATATTTATCAGGCAAGCGGAGAAGCTCAAAGGGCGTTGCAGTATGGAGACGATCTAACATCTTTTTCGTGTAACTTGCGCATTTATGCGGCGGCTCCGTATATGGACAGGGACAATAAAAAGGTTGCGGCGCTTCTATTGAATGTTGATGATACCAGTTCCGCTCCTCCGATCTGTCTTATGTATTTAAGCCTTGCCGCCATATCTGTAGGCGACAATAAACTTGTGGCGGAGTACGTAGATAGGCTCGTCGATTCAGACAATCAAGGCGTCAAGTTTTTCGGCAATATGATGTCCGTCCTATTATCATCCAATGATACCGGTTCAAAAGTAAAAGGCGAGAATGAGCAAAGGCGGAGGCCCATATCGTCGTTCAGGGAATTGCTCGCAAGGGATCCCAAAAATCCGTTTATAATGTTTGCCCTTGGTTCGAAGTTGTTCGATGATGGTGATCTTGTCGAGGCGAGAAAATACTTTGAGAGGGTAGTTGAATTGAGCCCCCACACCGGTTTGGCCTATTTCAACCTTGGAAAGATCAGTTTAATGGAAGGTGATTACAAGAGCGCTAGCGAAATGTTGTTAAAGGGAGTCCAGACCTCTCCGGGACTCTGGGCAAACGATGAAACCATCTACTACCTTGGATATGCCTATGCAATGGCAGGAGACATACCCAAGGCTGTAGACATATTTGGCATATTTACGGCCAAATACAGCTCTGTCACTAAACTTGTGCCAATGGGTATTGATGGGATAGAAGAACTCGACAAGAATTTAAGAGATAGTATGCAAAAATATCCGCTGACCGGAACTGCGGCGATCAAAACCGGCGATATATTCATGAAAGCATATTCCAACATTGGAAACGCAATACTCTTCTTCGGCGAGCTTAAAAAGGCGGAAACGTGTTTGTTGAAAGCGCTGGGATTTGCATCGAAAAGTGAGGACAAAAAAGCCATAAGATCCAATCTAAGCGCGGTTTATAGGCTAGAGGGGGATGCAAAGAGGTCCGAAGAATATCTTGGAGGCAGAGATGGCGATTAAACTGGAATGCGAATCCAAGGAATGGAGGGATGTTTTTAGCGTCCTTTTGAAGGATGGCGTTGTAAAAAATAACGATCGTAAGATGTCATGCGAAGGAATAGCCGATGTCCTCTTTGATAATTACCAAGAGTATCCCGAGCTGATAAAAGAGATGAGCGGTTCTCTCCCGTCGTGGACGATCACCGATAAAGAGGCGCTCAAAAAGCTGGATTCTGCGATATCTCTTCTTCGGGCTATTCTCACCGGGAACGGATTGAAAAACGGGACCGGCGAATTTGATGAGCGTCTTGCTGTCGGGCTTTTTTATTTGGCCTATGTCCCCCTAAAATCGGAATTCGATGCGGGTTCCAAAGATTCATGGGCATGGAATAATATGTCGCAGGATCTTTACCTTAACGGTCTTGATGACTTTGCGGAGTGGCTGGAGGCGAACGGCGGTTTTGGGCTTTCTACAATAAAAGAGGACGCTGATATCGAAACCGATGCGGATACCGTTATAAGGGATCATAAGGGTTTTTGCACCGAGCGTTCAAAGGTCGTATTTGCTTTCTTTGAACATGCGGGATTAAAGCCATTCATGGAGTCTCTGTCTGCCATGGATGTTGAAAAGGCTTGGAGCGAATTCTGGCATTATAAAGTTCCTCTGGTGGAGGGATTGCTTGCCGTTCAGTTCATGGGCCACGCTATCGTCGGTTTAAGATCGAAAAACGGGCGCGTCAGACATTTTGATCCGACCATGTCGTGGAAGGGCAGGGCATCGGACGCGCCGTTTGGAAGATACGCACAGCGCCGGAGTTTAAGGCAGTTCAGGATGTTCGAAAATATGAATCTTCTTGACGATGTGGCAAAAAAAATATCGAAGGCGGTCGAAGAGTGGAGAGATCCTTCTGAATATATAAGGCCAATAGAAAACCTGTATCAAAAAACACGGATGTTAGGTAATAGTAATTTTGAAATGGGATGCGCTTATTATATAAACGCCGCCAATGCGCTTTATTCTGCCAAACGGACAGAAGAGGCTTTAAAGATATTTGATGACGGCGAAAAAGACTGCAGAACCGAACCGCTTTATTTTGTCAAGAGGGCGGCGCTGGGCGATCCGACAGATAATGAGAAGATGGTGGCCGATTTGAAAGAGGCTCTTAAGCTTGACAAGGATAATATCGCCGCGAATATAATGATGGGCGACTTATTGAATAACAAACATAAGCCTGAAGAGGCAATGGCCTATTTCGAACACGCGTTCGCCGTTGACAAATCCGACGTTAATGTGCTTAGCCGCGCCGCGGTGACCGCGCTTTATTCAGGGAATAGAGAAAAGGCGATCGCGCTCCTCAGAAAGGGCGCGGAGATCCAGCCGGCAAATCCGCAGATAAATATGAATCTGGGGCTTTTTAGCATTGAAGATGGGAAATTAGATGAGGTATTCCGGTATCTTTCAAAGGCGTTTGCAGTTAATGGAAATGACCCAGAAATTAACGGCAATATGGCCATACTTAGCGGACTGCGAAATAATGATGAAGATGTGTTATTCTGGCTAAAGCGCAGGTTCGAGCTCGACCCAAAAACAGAGGACCATGTCACGGGGCTCCTTGCACTATACAACAAAAGGAAGATGTGGGGCAAGTCAGTTGAAACTTACGACGGGTTTATCGATGCCAACAAGGTTTCCAAGTTAGCGTTCCAAGGTCCGTTTGTCTTTGAAGACCATGTCCTGCCTAAGGAATTTACTAGGTCAATCTTGACAGAACTGTTGCGTTTTGATGCGTTATGGCACTTGCACTCGGACGAAGGGACGCGGGGTGATATTGCCAAGGGAGTTGAGGGAATAAGGCAACACATGCAGGACCACCAATCAAATGGAGAAGCCGCCGATCATGAGAAGTTTAAGAAAGGGCTAGACATGTTGTCCCCAGAATTCATTAATTCAAAGGAATTTGCGCCCTTGTCCGGTTTTTGAGCAATAGCCTTGATGTCCCATCCGTCGGCACGCTTGGCGACATGGTTATGGCTTAGACTTATGGATGAGATGCAAGATGCGTTTCCAGTTTTTCGGGATCGCTCTCAACAATATGAATGGGAAAATACTTCCTGACAGCATCCATTCCCTCTCCAATACCAATGCCGACAACGATTATCCGCGCATCTATGAGTACGTGAACCCGCTCAAACCGGGAAGAACCGAGCCCGGCTTTCCGACCAATCCCCTGACACGGCCGCTCCTGATCGACGAACTGGACAAAAACCTGCGCGAGGGGGTTGGCGGCGTCCAAGGAATCCGCACCGTCAACGAGCTTCTGAATTTCTGCTGGTCCCGATCGGGCAAGGCCGAGGCCCAGAGCGGCAAGCACGACGACATGGTGATCGCCCTGGGAATCGGGAGATACGTCCGACAACACAGCGTTAGAGAAGTGGATTTCCCAATAATTCTTGCGTGAAAACTATTTTTCGTCGAGCTGCTGCAGATAGTCACCAGCGGGTCCGCTGAACTTATCTGGAGCTTTCTCTGCAATGATTTCCAAAACGTCATATTCCCAGTCGGATCCATCCTGGGCTAACGTATACGCATCGTCAATTAGTATCATCAAACCCTGGTCCGCTTTGGGATAGACACTACCGGTGCATAAAAACGCTGCAGTAGCATATCAGCTGCATCGACGACATGCGGGTTGGTTATGCTGGCAATCTCCTCCAACGATTCCAGATAGACCATCGATTTATCTGGTGCAGGAGCCTTGCTTGGATCCCCAGAGGCTGTGGGCGTTACGGTTTGCAAATGCTTGGCACCGCTCTGATCGTGCCCAAGAATCTCAAGGAGATTGATAACGTGAAAACTGGGTTGGCGGAGAAGTTCAGGCAACTCCGATCGCATCTCATAGCTGGCGGCCAGAGGGATTTATATGCCCTGAATGTAAGGGGCGATCCATAAAGTTATTTGCTTAGGCTTGACTACCTTAACAATTGGTGTATAAACCCGCCGTCTATTTAAAATAAAGCGGCCAACCGGCTGACTTTGCCAGCGGTTAGCCGAGGGGCTTGGGGAAAAACGGCTTCTTAGCCGGTCGTTCCCCTCCATCAGAATAAGGAGGAAAGAATCTATGTCACCCACAAGAATTGCTATCAACGGTTTCGGTCGTATAGGACGCGCCGCTTTAAGGCTTTCCATGAACGACCCGCAGGTGGAATTCGTTGGAATTAATGACCTTTTTGATGTCAAGACGATGGCCCACCTTTTAAAATATGACTCGGTCTTTGGCAGGGCCAACCTCTCTGTCGAGGCCAAAGAGAACGCCCTTGTCGTTAACGGCAAGACCATTCCAGTTACAAAAGAGACCGACCCCTCAAAGCTCCCATGGAAGGCGGACGGCGTTCATGTCGTCCTTGAATGCACAGGCAAGTTTGTGGACCCCGAAAAAGCCAAGGCCCATCTTACCGCCGGCGCCAAAAAGGTCATAATTTCTGCCCCTGCAAAGGGAGAATGCAAGACATTCGTGATGGGCGTCAATCACACCGCATATAACCCCGCTACCGACAATATCGTGTCCAACGCATCATGCACAACTAACTGCATGGCACCCGTAGCCAAGGTTCTTCATGAAAACTTCGGCATCGAGCGCGGTTTCATGACGACCATCCACTCATACACGAACGACCAGCGCGTTATGGACGGCCCTCATAAAGATCTTCGCCGCGCACGCGCCGCGGCTGTCTCTCAGATCCCGACGACGACAGGGGCCGCAAAAGCGGTCGGTCTGGTGCTCCCCGAGCTTAAGGGCAAGCTCGACGGATTTGCGGTAAGGGTGCCTACGCCGGACGTCTCCTGCGTAGACCTCGTCTGCCTCATGAAGAAATCGGTCAAGGCAGAAGAGGTGAACGCGGCGCTCAAAAAGGCTTCCGAATCGACGCTTAAAGGCATTCTTGCCTACACCGAAGAAGAACTAGTCTCCTGCGATTTCATCGGCACCTCTGTTTCGAGCACCGTCGACGCAACGCTGACAAAGACGAACGAGAACCTCGTTAAGGTCCTTGCCTGGTATGACAATGAATGGGGTTTCACCTGCAGGTTGATGGACCTCGCAAAATATATCGGAGAAAAATTGTAACGACCGCAACACCATGACCATAAAATATATAGATGAGCTTTCCATAGAGAACAAACGCGTTTTTATTCGCGTTGATTTCAACGTTTCGATGAAAGACGGAAAGATCAAGGACGATACGCGCATCCGCGCGGCCCTGCCGACCATCGAGTATGCTCTTTCGAAGAACGCCAAAGTCATTCTGGGATCCCATCTGGGGCGTCCAAAAGGAAAGGGTTTCGAAGAGAAGTATTCGATGGAGCCTGTTGCCGAAAGGCTTTCTGAACTCCTCGGAAATAAGAAGGTAATATTCCCTGAAGACTGCGTTGGCGACGCAATAAAAAAGCTCTCTAAGGACATGGAGCCCGGGCAGGTGATGCTCCTTCAAAACTTACGCTTCCATGCCGAAGAAGAGAGAAACGATGACAACTTTTCAAAGCAACTTGCATCTCTTTGCGACATCTACATAAACGATGCCTTCGGAACCTCTCA
>PCWZ01000010.1:0-23116 GCA_002796305.1 Deltaproteobacteria bacterium CG11_big_fil_rev_8_21_14_0_20_49_13 | reverse complement strand
TATCAAACCCTGAAAAACCTTTTGTTGCGATACTCGGCGGTGCGAAGGTCTCCGACAAGATAGCCGTTATCGAGAATCTTTTGAACCTTGTCGATGAACTTATCGTCGGCGGAGGGATGGCGTTCACCTTCCTTAAGGCAAAGGGCTTCACTATCGGCAAATCTCTATTTGAAGAAGAAAAGGTTCACACCGCGAACAAGATACTCGAGCGTGCGGCCACAAAAGGGATCCCTATTCTACTGCCAGTTGACCATGTCGTTGCAAGCGAAATATCCGATACCGCAAAGTCCGAAGTAACAAAGGACGCAAACGTACCGGAAGGAACAATGGGTCTTGATGTCGGCCCCAAAACCATAGAAGAGTTCTCAAAGGCTATCTCAAAGGCAAAGACGATATTCTGGAACGGTCCATTGGGTGTATTTGAGACCGAGCAGTTCTCAAAGGGGACCATGACGATTGCCAAGCTTGTCGCTGATTCGAACGCAATGACGGTGATAGGCGGCGGAGATTCCGTGACCGCCGTCAATAAGGCCAAGGTGGCAGACAAGATAACCCACATTTCGACTGGCGGAGGGGCAAGCCTCGAATTTGTCGAAGGTAGAAAGCTCCCCGGCCTAACAGCATTGGAGTGATATATGCCAAAATTCATCGTTGCGGCTAACTGGAAACTTAACAACACGGTCCAGGAATCTTTGATGCTCGTGGCCGGCATAATCGCTCATGTAAAGTTAGCGCCTAACGTGGAAGTTGTTTTAGCGCCCCCTTTTACATCGCTCTATTCTGTGGGGGTTTCCCTGACAGATTCAGAACTTAAGCTCGCGGGACAGAACATCTACTGGGAAGAAAAAGGGGCCTTTACCGGCGAGATCTCCGGTTCGCTCCTTAAAGACATAGGTTGCTTATATGTTCTTATCGGCCATTCCGAGCGCCGCAAATATTTCGGCGAGACCAACGAAACGGTCAATAAAAGGATATTTGCCGCACTTAGGAACGAGCTTGTTCCCATCATGTGCATAGGGGAGACCCTTCAAGAACGTGAAAGTGGCAAGACGTACGAGATACTGGAAAGGCAGCTAAAGGGCGGCCTCATGGGGTTGCAGCAAAAGGACCTTGAAAAATTTTCAATTGCATATGAACCTGTTTGGGCTATAGGTACCGGCAAGAATGCGACCGGCGACCAAATAGAAGAGGCTCACCATTTCATAAGAAACTATGTTGCAAAGCTTTATGACGCGCCGACAGCCAATAACATAAGCATCCTCTACGGCGGAAGCGTTAAAGCAAGCAACTGCAAAGAAATATATAAACAGCCCAATGTTAACGGCGTCCTTGTGGGCGGGGCAAGTCTGGACGCAAAGGGTTTCTGTGACATGATAGCACAGACCCCCGGACAAAAGTGACCCAAAGCGAAGCGAGGGTCATCCTGAGCGAAGCGAAGGATCTCGTGCGTTAAGTTGTAGATCCTTAGGACCTTCGATCTTCAGAATGACATAAATAGACATGAATACTGCACTTATAGTAGGACACTATTTCGTATGCACGTCCCTTATCATCCTGATCCTTTTACAGGCAGGAAAAGGGGCGGACATGGGCGCGGCCTTCGGCGGCTCTTCCCAAACGGTCTTCGGAGGCAGGGGCCCGGCAACGTTCTTGAGTAAATTGACGGCCCTATTTGCCGTTCTTTTTCTTGTAACATCGATATCTCTGGCGCAGCTTTCAAAGAAGGCTTCCATTAAATCTGTGCTTGACACAACGCCTGTGACAGAGCAAGGTGCCGCACCTTTAGAGGCTCCGGCGGTACCGGAAAACGCGCCGGCGGCGCCAGCGACCGAAGGGCAGTGATTCATTGAAAATAAAGCTGGGGTGGTGGAATTGGCAGACACGCATGTTTGAGGGGCATGTGGGTTAAACCGTGCGGGTTCAAGTCCCGCCCCCAGCACATTGTTCTTGGTCAAGCGGCCGGCTTGAGCCGGTAGCGAGGCTTAGAACAATGGGCCCCTGGAACAAAGTGAACGGGGCACAAAAAAGCAAAGAAGCGACCGTAAGAATTTGCGGTCGCTTTTTTGTAACACCAAAATGCTTCAAATACCAAAAAAGCTGACCGCCACGCTCCTCTCCTATATCAAGAAGACCTACCTGCCGGACAAGCGGGTTAACCCAAAAACGGCGGATGAATTCACCATTCACGACATAAAGTTCTTCGCGCGCGGCGTGGCCGAAATGAGCGCCTACTTCACAAGTGAACGCGGGAGCATGCCCAAGAACTACCTTAACAAGAAAGAACTCCGCGCCGGCTACCTGTTATACTTCGTGATGAGCAATTTTTTAAAGATCGGATTCTGTCTTGACGAGGCCGGAGCCAAGAGCAGGTTCGCGAATAATGACGTTATTAAGATAGCTGATGTTGGATGTGGCCCGGGCACCGGGGCCGTCGCCTGCGTTGATTATTTTAAGGCCGCCGGCAAGCCGTTGGAGATAACCGCCATAGACCAGAACTCGGGCACCCTTCACGACGCCAAACATATCTTTCAGACGTTCGCCGACAAGGAAAGGGCAAGGCTCAAGACCGTCCTTTTGGATATCCATTCAAGGAACATAACTCATTCCCTTAAGGAAAAGTGCGACGTCATTATAATGGCGAACTTTTTGAGCGAAATGAAGGAGATGGATAGCCAGTCGGCTGTCGTCCAAAGGGCGATGGAACGCCTCACAGAGAAAGGAATATTGATAATAATAGAGCCGGCGCTCCGCTGGACAACGCGCAATCTAATGAAGTTGCATGACCTTTTACTTTCACAAGTTACGATTCGCGATTCGCGATTCGCGGTCATGGCCCCGTGCCTCCACAATGCAGAATGCCCCATGCTTCGCGAAAGCAGGCGCGACTGGTGCCACATGTATCTCGACTGGGAGCGACCGAGAGTTATGGGAGAGATCGACAAGCTTATCGGCAACAGAAAGGATTATCTTAAATTTTCCTACCTAATTTTATCTAAACAGATCGCCGATTACCGGTTGCCGGTTACCGATCGCTGGCGCGTCGTCAGCGCCCCCATGCATTCAAAGGGCAAGACGGTGCTTGTTCTTTGCGGGAATGGTAAGCTTCTCCATACCACGATGCAGGACAAGGACCTATGTGAAAAGAACGCAGACTATGCAAAGACCATGCGCGGAGACATTGTAAGGTGCGCCGACATTTCAAATATTGATAAACTTTCAGAATTTGCTATAATCCGCAGTCACAATGGATGAAATTTCCAAAACAAGAGATGAATTGACTATAGACGCCGTACCGGGATCTAACTGGGTGCCGGCGATAAAGGTCCTCTCCGGCCCAAAAGAGGGCTCTGTATTAGAAATAAAGGGCGATTCTTTCACCATCGGCAGGTCCAGCAGTAATAGTTTGGTTTTAAACGATAAAGCCGTCTCACGAAGACACGCCGCCATCGAACAGAAAGACAAACGTTACATCATTCACGACCTCGAAAGCAGATGGGGACTTAAGGTGAACGGCCACGACCTGAAAGAGGCGGGCCTTAATTTCGGCAACGAGATCGAGATAGCCGGCACACGAATGATCTTCGACCTTGTCATTAAAGATCGGGTGACCAAGCGGCCATCCAGATGGCTCAGACACGCCATCGTTGTTCTTCTCTTTGCGGCGGCCGCCTCTAGCGCCACCCTCTTCTATTTCAGGCACCAGTCGCAAAAGGACCTAGTGCGTCCCGGGGCCGACGTCCTTTCGCAGATAATCTTCCATTACGACCAGGGAATCTCTTATTACAACAAGATGTCCGAAGATAAGGGTACTCATGAAAAGGTGCTGGAAGAGATGAAAAAGGTCATTGCGCTTGACCCTAAAGGAACCACACAATTCTCAAGAAGCGCCCGCCGAATAATCGACGGATTCGAAAAGTGAGTCCTTAATTTCCTCTTAAATTATCTACCAACCCCTCCATGTCAGGCGGTAGCTTGGCCTCTAATATCATCTTTTTCTTCGAAACGGGGTGATAGAACTTTACCCTTCTTGCGTGAAGGGCCTGTCTCGGAAATTTTATCTTTGGATGCGGATTGTAGACCTTGTCACCTACTAAAGGATGACCAATGGACGCCAGATGGACCCTTATCTGATGGGTGAAGCCCGTCTCAAGCCTTGCGTCGAGGAGCGTGGCGTTATCATACCTTTCCACAACGTGATACCGCGTTACCGTTCTCTTTCCTTCCCCATTTTTAACGACGCCCACCTTCTTTCCGTGACCGAAATCTCCCTTGGAAAGCTCGGTGTCTATCGTACCGTCCTCTCTGTTGACCGGCCCTTCTACAATGGCCGCATAGACCCTTTCCACCTTATGTTCTTTTATGTCGTTCGCCAGCTTTAAGGCCCCGTTCGACTTCGCAAAAAGGACTAGCCCCGTGGTCTCCTTGTCAAGGCGGTGAAGAGGCCTTGCAAAAGAGGCCTTGGCGCCTGGGAACTTTCTCACAATGTAGGCCCTGACATGATCGACAAGGGCCAACTGTTTTTTTCCGCTCCATTCACTCCCTTTTTCGTGGGCAACAATGACTCCCCTCGGTTTATTGATCACTATAAGGTCCTTATCTTCGTAAACAACGTCTAAAAATCTTCTCTTCATCATCAAGCTCCCTCGACAAGCTTGCCACGACCGCCCAAAGCGGTCATTTTACGCTTTACGTTTTTCGATTTTACTGTTACATAACAGAGTCTATGTCAAATATCAACATCCAAGGTCTTGAGGCCGAAATACCCGAGAATTGGCAGGTGCAGGGCATGCTGACCCTCACCCTTCCAAGTCCCGACAAGAACGTCCGTCCCAACATCATTCTTACAAAAGAGCTCCTTCCAAGGCCGATGGAGCTGACCGAATATTTCGGACGCATAAGGGAGTCTATCGAAAAGCGCGGTATAAAGGACCTGAAGATCTCCGACGAAAAGGACCTTGTCATATCGGGCGTCCGCGGAAAGATGATGATCTGCTCATGGGACGTCTCTGCGATGGCCGCCATGCTGGGCAAGGAAAAGGGCGGCGCGGCGCTGGAAAACATCAAGCCGGGCCAGCAGGTAAAACAGATCCAGGTAACGCTCCTTAAAGAACAGCTTGCCATTAATATGACGGCAAGCTTCCCGTCCGACAAGTTCGACATCTACTACAGGCCCTTCCAGCAGTTCTTAAAGACCCTTAAGATAAGCTAAAATATCTACAGGAACTTTTGATAGGCCTTGGCAAGGTCTTCGAACGATCTTACCACATTCTTTCCGGCATCAAACATCTTTTCCTTGTTCACGGCATCGTAATCGTGCACGAGAAGGGACCTTAAAGAAGGGATGGTTTTGCTCGCCAAAAGGACCTTTTTGGCTATCAGCTTTTCATCGGCCAGGATTTGCATGATATGTTCATATGTCGAGGGCTTTCTTAGATTAAGCCCTGCGATCACGTGATTTCCGACCGCCAGCACGCATTCGGAGGCCAGTTGCAGATAGCGTTCCATCGCGGCGTAGGATACCGGGTTCTTGCAGACCTTCTTCTTGCCGTTCTTTTGAATGATGCGAAGTTGTTTCACATAAACTTTCAGGCGTTCAAGCCTTTGTGCGATGATGTCTTGGTCAATCAAAATATCCTCCTTCTTTTACCTGCTCTTTTATGGAGGCCCTCTGTACGCTCCTTAAAAAGGCGGTGTCGAGGTAATTATTAAGGGTCTTGTTCTCCAGCCTGACCCTTGCTGTTTCGTCTCTGATAAATATGGGATATCCTTCTATGAGGACCCTATGGGAAATGACGGGTTCTGCGTTGTTAAGGACGACCACGTCCACTTTTGGAATGCCAAAGATCCACGTAAGCCCTTCCATCAGTTTTAGCCTGTGTTCGTACCACTGTGCGGATTCTGAATTGAACAGAACGGCAACGTCGACGTCTGAAAGAGGGCCCGTTGAACCTTTTGCAACGCTGCCGAACAGATAGGCTACCTGTACGAAGCGTTGATTGACGAGATAGGCCTTAAGCTGCCTGATACGCTGCTCCGGAGTAAGCATTACTTACCTCCTTTGGCGCTTTTTGCCCTTCCCTCTTACAGGGCAACGCACCTGTTATATGTCTAAATTCCTGACATTAAGGGCGTTCTTTTCTATAAAATCTCTCCTCGGCTCAACCTGATCACCCATAAGTATCGTAAATATATTGTCCGCCTCTACGGCATCTTCCACAGTCACTTGCAAAAGAGTCCTTGATTCCGGGTTCATCGTCGTTCCCCAAAGCTGGTCGGGATTCATCTCTCCAAGACCTTTATAGCGCTGGATCATGTGTCCCTCTTTTCCTTCTTTAAGCACGAACTCTCTTATCGGTCTTAAAAGTTTTGTGTCTGTCTTTTTACCGTCCTTTTCGATCACAAACGGCGCCGCACCGGCTTCTTTAAAGGACTCCCGAAGCTTTCTCAGCTCGCTCACCTCGGCCGATTCCAGGAAGTCGGTGTCAATGACCGTCTCTCTCTGGAATCCGTGCATGAGCGACTTGTATATTATCTTGTGGCTTTCGTGTTCTAGATCTTCCGCAACGTCGACCGTAAAGTCTCCGATATCGGGGAATATCATGTTTAAATGTTCTGCTATCTTATCCAGCTCTTCGTCTATTTTCTTTGGTTTTTCCAGAATCTCGGGAGTAATGTTGCTTGCCGTGACAAGAACGTCGACTATCCTGCTGTCGCGCCTTCTCTTAACGACATCCAAGATATTATCGTACTTAATGAGCTGTTTGACCAACTTCCCAAGGGTCTTTCCCGAAAGTTCTTTGGTTTTTGATTTTACTTTAACGCCGTCTACTCCAAGCTTGATCAGATAATCTTCGAGTAGCGCATCATCTTTCAGGTACTTCTCTTCTTTTCCCCGCTTCACCCTGTAAAGAGGGGGTTGGGCGATAAAGAGATGGCCGTCTGCGATGATCTGCGGCATCTGACGATAGAAGAATGTCAGCAAGAGCGTTCTGATATGTGAGCCGTCGACGTCGGCATCTGTCATTATTATGATGCTGTGATAACGAAGCTTGGAAATGTTCCGCTCCGATTCTTCGCCTACAGAGACCCCGAGAGCGGTTATCATCGTGCGGATCTCTTCGTTGTTGAGCATCTTGTCGAATCGCGCCTTTTCAACGTTTAGTATCTTTCCTTTGAGAGGGAGGATGGCCTGATTTCTGCGATCGCGCCCCTGCTTGGCGCTTCCCCCGGCGCTGTCTCCTTCAACTATATAAAGTTCCGATAATGCAGGGTCCTTCTCCTGACAGTCTGCAAGTTTTCCGGGAAGCGCGCCTACCTCCAGCGCCGATTTTCTTCTTACAAGGTCTCTGGCCTTGCGCGAAGCCTCGCGTGCGCGGGCGGCGTCTATGGCCTTTGAAAGTATTCTTTTTGTGATACCGCTGTTACGTTCGAAATAGTCCAGAAGTTTTTCGTAAACGACCTGTTTTACAACTCCTTCTATCTCGGAGTTGCCGAGCTTTCCCTTTGTCTGTCCTTCGAACTGAGGGTTTGGTAATTTAACTGAAACGACCGCGGTCAACCCTTCGCGAATATCTTCGCCGGATGGCGGTTGCGTTACCTTCTTTAAAAGATCGCTTGAATTGGCAAACTGGTTCGCGGCGCGCGTTAGGGCCGATTTAAAACCCACAAGATGCGTTCCGCCGTCGTGAGTATTGATATTGTTGGCAAAGGAAAAGATTATCTCGTTGTAACCATCGTTCCACTGGAGAGCTATTTCAACGACAACGTCCTCTTTTTCCGATTCAAAATATATGACATCGTTGTGAAGCGGTGTCTTTTTCTGGTTCAAGTGTTCAACGAAACTTTTAATGCCGCCATCATAACAGAAATCGTGTTTCTTCTCGCTTCTTTCATCCGTGATAGAGATCTTGATGCCCTTATTCAGGAACGCTACTTCTCTCAATCTTTGTGAAAGGGTATCGAAATTATATTCGGTTATTTCAAATATCTCTACGTCGGGCTTGAACGTCGCCTTGGTCCCTGTCCGATCGGCCTTCCCGACGGCTTTGAGCGGACCCGTGGGGGTTCCCCTCTTATATGACTGTTCGTAAAGTTTTCCGTCGCGTCTTATCTCAAGGTGATACTTTTCAGAAAGGGCATTAACTACCGAGGCGCCGACGCCATGGAGACCTCCGGAAACTTTATAGGCGCTATGCTCGAACTTTCCGCCGGCATGAAGCTTTGTCATGACCACTTCTGCGGCAGAGACCTTTTCGGTCTCGTGCATATCAACAGGTATTCCGCGTCCATTATCTTCAACGGTAACAGAGTTGTCGATATGGATGGTAATATCTACCTTGTCACAATAACCGGCCAGGGCTTCGTCTATTGAATTATCTACCAGCTCGTAAACGAGATGATGAAGGCCGGCAACGCCTGTGGAGCCGATATACATTGCCGGGCGTTTTCTGACGGCATCGAGACCTTCCAGCACTTTAATGCTGGAGGCGTCATAAGAATGACCCTTTTTCACCGCCGTGTCGGACGTTATTTCATATTTTTCTTCTTTTTTTGCCATAAGGGTGTTCGCTAATACCAGATGTCATATTAAAAGTAAACCTCGATTTTTACAGTCTCATTGGCATTACGACAGACAAAAATCCCTTGTCAAATTCAGACCTTATAACACATGGGGATGTGTCGTTCTTGAGTTCTAAAATAGATTTTTCATCTTCTAAAACATTAAGAATATCAATGAAGTAGCTGGCGTTAAATCCTACATCGAACGTCTCTCCTTTATATACGCAGGAAATCTCCTCTTTTGCCTCCCCAAGGTCGGGATTTGATGAAGAAATGTCCAAATTCCCCGGAGAAATGTTAAATTTTACCCCTTTTGACTTCTCATTTGCAAGAAGTGCGGCCCTTCTGAGGGCTTGAATGAGCGTTTTTCTATCAACCGAGACCACCCTTCCGGATTCTTTTGGAATTACTTGATTATATGGAGGAAATTGCCCGTCGATTAATCTGCACACAAACGTTACGTTCTTTGTAACAACGGAGATCGTCTTTTCACCGATCTGCAGTGTAAAATCACCATCCACATCTTCCAATATTTTCTTCAGTTCCCAAATGCCTTTTTTAGGAATTATCACACCCTTAGCAAGCTTACCGCTCTTGACCGGCCTTTCTGCATAAGAAAGCCTGTGACCGTCAGTAGCGACCATTCTAAGACTAGCCTTGGCTCCAGTTCCGGCCTGTTCTAAAAATACACCGTTTAACGTATATCTTGTCTCATCGTTCGACATTGCATATGAGACCTTCTCTATCATTTCACAAAAGTCCTTTGCATCTATATTGAATTCAACGCCTTCCGAACTTGGGAGTGACGGAAATTCATCGGCGGATGCGCCCATTATCTTAAATCTTGATTTTCCGCAGGTCACATCTATCCAGTTATTTGGAGATGTCTTTATGGTGATCATGTCGTTCTGAAGCTCTTTTGCGATATCATACAGATTCTTTACCGGTATCAATACCTTGCCGGCATCTGAAACGTCTGCGGGCTCTCTGGCGATTATACCCACCTGAAGATCTGTTGCCGTAAAAGAAACGCCCTTCCCTTTTGCCTCTATCAGGGCATTTGAAAGTATGGGCATCATCGTTCTGTGTTCGATAACACTTTGGGTCATATACAATCCGTTTATTAACGACTCCCGTTGTATCTTGATCTCCATGTTTTTTTCTCCCCTGCCCCATATTTGGGGGCTCTCTCTTATTATTGTATATATAAAAACAGTAGTAACAGTAGTAGGGTCTGTGGATATGTGGATAAAACGGCTATCAACTTGAAATATAGATGAATAGCGGAATTAGCGACTGTGAACGAACGGTTAATAAACCGCCACATTATCCTGTTAATAACTATTTTTAAAGAACGGTAAAAGTTTTACTATCTGTTTTCAACAGGGTTCTACACATGTTTTAAGGCGTCGCCTGCAGCTTCTTTTCAAAATGATCCACAGCTTCTTTAAGCTTTGCATCGTTCAAGGCCGCGGCCGCTATCTTTCTCACCGCGTGAATGACCGTTGTGTGGTCCTTGCCGCCGAATTTGTCCCCTATTTCAGGAAAAGATGCGTTCGCATGTTTCTTGCAGAGATACATGGCTATCTGTCTTGGAACGACCAGCGATTTCATTCTTCTGGGGGACTTCATGTCGGCTATCCGGATCTTAAAATAATCGGCGACCATCTTTTGTATAGAATCGATCGAGCAAACAGAAGTGCTCCTGTTGACGATGTGTGAAAGCACCTGGGCCGCGAACGATGTTGTGATAGGCGTTTTTAGAAGAGAAGAATACGCCGAAAGCCTGATCAGAGAACCTTCCAACTCCCTGACGTTGGAGCGGATCTTGGTGGCCAGGTATATGGCCACATCATCAGGAAGGGTTATGTTCGCACCCTCAGCCTTTTTTTTCAGGATAGCGATCCTCGTTTCAAGGTCGGGCGGCTGGATGTCCGCTATAAGGCCCCACTCGAAACGAGACCTCAAACGATCGTCTATATCCTGAATATCTTTGGGGAAATGATCGCTTGTCACCACTATTTGTTTTTGGAGCGCTAAAAGCGTGTTAAAGGTGTGGAAGAACTCTTCCTGCGTGCGTTCCTTTCCACCGAGGAACTGTATATCATCCATTAGCAGGACGTCGCAGTTGCTTCTGTATTTCTTGCGGAACGCGACCATCTTGTCATAGCGGATACCGAAGATCACCTCGTTCATGAAGCTCTCGGCCGTGACATAGAGAACTCGTGAGGAGGGATGTTTCTTTGCTATTTCGAGCCCTATCGCCATTACAAGGTGGGTTTTACCAAGACCGACGCCGCCGTAGACAAAGAGCGGATTATAGTGACCGCCCGGCAGGTCTGCAACTGCTTTTGCTGCCGCCTGGGCGAACTGGTTGCCGCTTCCTACAACGAACCTGTTGAATGTATATCTGGGATTTAGGCCGCTATTTACGCTCTGGGTGGGGGTTGCTTGGGCCGCCGGTTCGCGCGTTGGTGATTCTGCCTCGGTCTCGATCTTCTCGTCTATCTCCTTTGCAAGCCTCGGGTCTATCTCGATCAGGATCTCTCTCGGACGCCCTGTGGCACCGGAAAGCTCTGTTATAAGGAGCTCTAAGTAATATTCTTCTATCCAGTCCTGAAAGAATTTGTTGGGGACGCCTATCGTTATTGCGTTGCCCTCTTCCCTAATAGGTCGGATAAAGGAAAACCACTTAGAATAGTTTAACTCACCAATTTTATTGCGTATTTTATCTTGAACTTCCTGCCACGTGGCGTCGATTAGTTTATTCACATGATTATCCACACCTGTGGATAAAGCAGATGAAATAAGCTTTGGCAAGTAAAAATTTCTGTTAGGCCAATTATTCTTGACTTGGGCCTTACATAAAACTATCTATGCGCCTCGACAATTAACGGAGGCTTTACCATGGCAAAGAAAAAGACAAAAAGGACCTATCAACCAAGCAGAAAACACAGAAAGAAAACCCACGGATTTAGAAAGAGAATGAAGACAAAGAGCGGCCGCAAGGTCATTTCAAAGCGCAGGAGCAAGGGTAGAAAACGCCTCTCAGTAGGGTATGGCAGGTAGATCCTTAAAGAATCCAAGAGAATTTAAGGCGGTTTACAGCTCCAAGAACAAGGCCTTTGGCAAATATTTTTTTGTGGCATGGAAAAAGGCCAAAAGCATGAGCATGAGACTGGGGCTTACCGTTAGTTCCAAGGTCGGCAACGCCGTTACAAGGAACAGGATAAAAAGAGTTTTAAGAGAGATCGTTCGAGCGAACAAGAAGAGCTTCCCAGCGGCAGAGGTCGTCATAACGGCGCGTGTAGGAGCCGGCGACATATCGAATGAAGAGGTCAGAAAAGAGATCTCATCTCTTATTAAGAAGGTACATGCGTAGTATTTTTATTTCATTGATCAGGTTGTATAAAAAAGCGCTCTCTCCCGCGTTTGCCGTATTGGGAGCAGAGTGCCGGTTCTACCCGACATGCTCTGAATATGCGTTGCAGGCTTTTGAAAGGCTTCCGGCAGGACGGGCTTTTTCTCTCTCACTGAAAAGAATTCTAAAATGTTCTCCCTGGCACGAAGGGGGGATAGACGAGGTGCCGATAATATGAAACAAGAAACAAGGTCGCTTTTAGCGGTTGGACTGAGCGTTGTGGTCTTTTTGATATGGTACGGGTTCTTTGCGCCTAAGCAGCCACTGAAACCGGAGAGCGATGTTCCTGCGGCAACCGCCCAGCAGCCGTCGGCGCCCAGTGAAGCAACGACACCATCTTCCGGCAATGTAACCTCGGCCGCTCAACCGGCAACCGCCATGCCAGGAGCGGTCAACATCCACGACCCTCAAGGAGAGATACCCCTAAAAAGATCTATCATAGAATCCGATATCTATAGGATAGAGTTCACGAACGACGGCGGCGTGCCGGTATCGTGGGAGATGAAGAATTTCAAGAAGAATGTTGGAAAGGAAGCGGTCCCCGTAAACCTTGTAACGGATAAGGTAACGCCTCTTCTCGAAAAATTTTCGCTTGGTGGCATTCCGGCAAGGCCGCGCTATAATGTGATCAAAGAATCGGCGGACAAAATTGTCTATTCCTGGCGCGGAAAAGAAGTTGCTATAACCAAGACCTATCAGTTCGACCCCAGAGGTTATATGGCGGAAGTATCTGTGGCCATCAGGAATATGGGACAAAATCCGATAGAGAGCAGCCTTACCAACGAATGGTCGATGGTGGTCCCGAAAGAAGAGGAGAAGGGTTTCTTGGGATTTTTAAAGGGTCCAAGCAATGTTTTTAATTTTATATATTATCTGGACGGCAAGGTGAGCAAGGACCCGGTTGCCGAAATGGACGGACATCTTATATGGGCCGGTCTTGAGGACAGATATTTTCTATCTGCCATAGTTCCAAGAGGCCACGGTGAAACTGCGAAGACCTCTTCGATTAAAAGAGCGAACGAGGACGGAACATCTTTTTTATCAACGACCGTGACCGTTCCCAAGCAGACGATAGTGGGGAGCGGCGAAGTCGTGCAAAAATATTCCATCTATGCCGGCCCCAAAGAGATGAACTGTCTTAAGTTTGCCGGGGCGTCGCTGGACAAGTCCATAGACTATGGCTGGTTCGGATTCATTGCGGTGCCGATCCTTTATCTTTTAAAGTTCTTTTACGGGATAATACACAACTACGGGGTTGCCATTATCATCCTTACGGTATTCGCTAAACTTCTGATGCATCCTTTGTCGCGCCATTCTATGAAATCGATGAAGGCGATGCAGAACCTTCAGCCCAAGATGAAGGAGCTCCGCGAGAAATATAAGGACAACAAAGAACGCCTTAATGTGGAGACGATGGCCCTTTTCAAGGCCAATAAAGTAAACCCCATGGGCGGTTGCCTGCCGATGCTCATACAGCTTCCCATATACATCGCCCTCTATAAGGTGTTGTGGAACTCCATCGAACTTTATCGCGCCCCCTTCTTCTGGTTCTATAAGGATCTTTCCATGCCCGACCCCTATTTCATCATGCCCGTGGTCCTGGGCTTTGCGATGTGGCTGCAGCAAAAATTAACACCATCTGCCTCCGCCGATCCGACCCAGGCCAAGATGATGCAGATAATGCCTATCATGTTCACGGCGTTCATGCTCTTCTTGCCGAGCGGTCTTGTCCTTTATATCCTTGTTAACACAGGCATGGGCGTCGCCCAGCAGTGGATGATGAACAATGATATAAGGCTCAGGGATCTTATTCGCGGAAGGGTCAAAAAGGTAACAGCTTAAACGTTCACTTAAGAAGCATCTTTTGTGCGGAAATTGTGGAGACCACGTCGGTCGATTTAGAAGATGAAGGTTCTTTATCGTCATCGGTCCTTGTGATGTATGCCATAACCGCGCCTATTGCACCGTCCTGCCACCGTTCGGCCTGATTGTCGTAGGCAACTTGCATAGATATCTCATCGCCGGCCTTTAAAGGAACGCCCGCAGGGTCTTCAAATACAGGTATTGAAACTATTTTGTGATCCCCTGTCAGCTCCGCCTTTCCTTCCCAGAAAGGAGCGGGTTGTCCCTTTTCAAGAAGAGCGACCCCAACACCGTAATCCTGTAAAAGTCCGTAGGCCTTCGTCAAAAGGCCGTTTTCCGGGACAATGAACCTGACCTCTTTTTTGACAAATTCTTTGGGGGCTACGGCCATCGGGGAATAATCACACGGGTCAACGTTTAAGAGCATCGGCATCACATCTTTGATGTTCTTGGCCGCCTTCATCGGGACCGCCGTTATCTCGAACTTAAAATAGACACCGGAAAAATCATGGGATGTAGGGTTTTGAAGGACAACCTTTGCGTCGATTTGGTCTTCGGAAAGTACCGGGTAGCCCGCGCCGTCCGGCATATCTATATTCTTTGTGATGGAGGTAGCGGCAACGAAAGGATTTGCAACCTCTTTATCGGTACAGAGCGCGTTCTTTTCGCTGGCATTGGTCAAAACAGCCAGATGTAAAAGAGAGCTTGGGAGCTCGCCGCCGGAGCTGTCCTCAATGGACGACTCGAAGGAGGTTACCCATAAAGGCTCTTCTGTCTTGAACGTTATCGAGCCGGGGGCGTCCCACATTACCTGGGCTTTTTGACCGGCGGGGAGCACAAATGGTCCCACCTTATATGTAAGCTTCTGAACGCTCGTTGATGTTGATGGCCCGTTTTCGGAGATAGACGGTGTGGGCGTTTTGATCTCTGCAAGAGACAGGTCGGGTCCGCCTTCGCCAGAACTTTGGCACGCCGAAAGGAAAACGATCCCTAAAAGGGCCGACATGAAAGCTTTGTTTAACATCTGTATGAAAAATACCCTAGATAATCAAATAGTTAAATACGCATCGCGTTGACCTTTTAACGCGTGGCGTAAGAGGCCTGATTCTAAAAGTCCCTCAAGCCCCTCCTAATATCGGCGGCGCCACAAAAAAGTTGCTTCTATGAGAGCGGCCGGCTTGTAAGTGTCTTGTAAGCGTCCGCATTTCATGGATAATCATCTTTTAATTTTTTTAAACTATTTTTTGGGCAACACCTTTCCGTCGTCATAATGAACACATTACAACTGACCTCTGTTAATACGCGTGCTCGTTGTGGCCGTTTTGCTTCGCGCTGATCATTACGCTGTAGATCGCCGCCGAGGCGTTTGCCACGGCTACGCTGTCCGAAAATAGCCAGTTCTTGCGCCCCACCGCAAACGGCCGGATCACGTTCTCCACCATATTGTTGTCGATGCTGATCCGCCCACTCGTTGCGCGCTTACTATTTTTAGTTGCCATTTTGGGCCCTTTTCACTATCGGGTCTTAATTGTGGGAAGAGAAACAATAGCCGCCATATCAACCCCGGCAGGAATCGGTGCGGTTGGCATCGTCAGGATCAGCGGTCCAAACGCCAAAATGGTCTTAGAAAATGTGTGGATAAGTGGTCTAATCAAGGTGGAAAACTTTATAACTCACCGACTTTATTATGGAAAAATATCCACAGATAATAGGATAATAGATAACGTGCTTGCCGTGTGGATGGAGGACCCACATTCCTATACGGGTGAGGATGTCGTTGAGATACATTGCCACGGGGGAAGCGTCTCCACAAAAAATGTCCTGAATGCGATCTTGGGCGGAGGGGCAAAACCTGCCGCCCCCGGTGAATTCACCATGCGGGCATTTTTAAATAGAAAGCTAGATCTTGCACAGGCGGAGGGTGTTGCCGAGGTGATCTCCGCAACGAGCGAAAAGGCGTTAAGGCTTGCGAGCGATCAATTAAATGGAAAGATCTCCGATGAAGTTCACGGGCTCCTGGAAGGCCTAAAGGAGGTAAAGGCCCTTGTTGAGGCGACAATCGATTTCCCCGAGGAAGACACAGAATTGATTGCAGAGGCGAACGTTTGTGAGATGCTTTTACCCGTTCAGAAGAGAATAGGGGGCCTTCTTTCAACATATAATGAAGGCAGGTTGATACATGACGGCGTCAGGGCAGTGATCGTTGGCAAACCAAACGTCGGGAAGTCGAGCGTGCTCAATGCCCTCATTGGAAACGAACGCGCAATAGTGCACCACACCCCCGGCACAACAAGAGACACGATAGAAGAGAGCATGGAACTTGGCGGGATACTTTTTAGCATTACAGATACGGCAGGCATTAGGGAGTCTTCATGTGAGATCGAAAAGATAGGAGTAAAGAGATCTAAGGAAAAACTAAGTTCGGCCGACATTGTACTCGTGGTGCTGGATGCCTCAAGACCACTTGATAAAGAGGACGCTGAAGTGCTGGAAGAGACCGGAAGCATTGAGAGAGTAATATTGCTTAATAAAAGCGATATAGCGGAGAATAAGGACGAAGAGACGTTCGACTTTGACGACAAGACCAAGAAGATATCGACAAGCGCCGTTACAGGCGTCGGGATGGAAGAGCTTAAGAAGGCGCTTATCAGCTCTGTAGATAAAGACGCGCTGATCGATTCGGATGGCGCGATAATCACCAACCTTCGTCACAAGCACGCGCTTGATGAGGCAGATACGGCTATAGGCTACTCTTTGGAAGTGATATCTAAAAAAGAATCGGCGGAATTCGTGGCTCATCATATACAGGCCGCAATGAACGCCCTGATGAAGATAACGGGCGAAGTGACTACAGAAGATGTCTTAAATTCGATATTTTCAAAGTTCTGCATAGGAAAGTGACCTTTAATGTACGACATAATAATCATAGGCGGAGGACATGCCGGCGTCGAGGCCGCATTGTCGGCCGCGAGGATCTTTTCAAAACGAGGCGAAAAGAAAAGGGTTCTCCTTGTAACGGGAAAGGTCTCAACGATAGGTCACATGAGCTGCAACCCGGCGATCGGCGGTCTTGCAAAGGGGCATATAGTCAGGGAGATAGACGCCCTCGGCGGAGAGATGGGCGTTGCCGCAGATCTCACGGGGATACAATTCAGAAGACTTAATATGAGCAAGGGCCCTGCCGTGAGGGCCACAAGGTGTCAATCGGACCGCAACAGCTATATGCGGCATATACAAAAGGTCCTGAAGCAAGAAACAGGAAGCAGGAAGCATGAAGGATTACATTTGGGTCTGGAACTAAAAGAGGCGATAGCGGAAGAGATTATTGTTGAGAACGGCCGCGTTGTCGGCATTATGACGAGTACCGGAGAAAGACTTGCGGCAAGGAAGGTCGTCATTACGACAGGGACCTTTCTGAACGGGCTTCTCCACTACGGCATGGAGCAGGAGGAGGGGGGGCGCGCTGGAGATTTTGCATCGCACGGCCTTTCGAAAAGCTTGATAAATGCAGGGTTAAAACTTGGCAGACTTAAAACAGGCACCTGCCCAAGGCTTAAAAGCGAGACAATAGACTTTAGTTCACTTGAGAAACAAAACGGGGATACCCCTCAACCCAAGTTCTCGTTTAGGAGAACGACACATCCACTTGAACAACTACCGTGTTTCATAACCCACACGAGCGCTGAAACACACGATATAATTCGCGCGGAAATTCACAGGTCGCCGCTTTTTTCCGGGAAGATAAAAGGGACGGGGCCCAGATATTGCCCGTCCATAGAAGACAAGGTCGTGAGGTTCGCTAGCAGAGAGCGCCATCAGATATTTTTGGAACCGGAAGGCATGGATATCCCGGAGGTCTATGTGAACGGACTTTCTACCTCGCTCCCCATAGATGTTCAGCTTAAGATAGTAAGGTCCATTAAAGGCCTTAAAAGGGCCGAGATAGCAAGGGCCGGGTACGCAGTTGAATATGATTTTGTACTCCCTACCCAGCTCTACCCAACCCTTGAGGTAAAGAATGTTTCAGGTCTTTATACCGCCGGGCAGATAAATGGCACATCCGGATATGAAGAGGCGGCAGCACAAGGCCTCATGGCCGGTGTAAATGCTGCTAGGTCTATTTTAAATGAGGAGGCAGTTATCCTTTCACGGTCCGATGCTTATGTAGGTGTGTTGATAGATGACCTTGTTACAAAGGGGACCGAAGAACCTTACAGAATGTTCACGTCGCGCGCTGAACATAGGCTTATACTGCGTGAGGATAATGCAGACATGAGGCTTTCAGAGCTCGGGAATAATATAAACCTTTTAGACGACGAGCAATATCAAAGATTTTCGGCGAAAAGAGGATCCATGGAAAGACTTGTCATCGCATCAAAAGAGGCCTTGAGAAGAAAGCGGACGGTGGATCTTTCAAACGAACCCGAAGAGATAAGGGCGGCCGTAGAGATAGAGCTCAAGTATGAGGGATACATCAAGCTTCAGAATCAGACCGTGGAAAGACTGAAGGATCTGGAACATTTTAAGATCCCGGCCGACCTTGATTACGATAAGATAACAAGCATCTCGAACGAGGTCAGGGCAAAGCTAAAAGAGGTCCGCCCGGTAACGCTTGCGCAGGCATCGAACATCTCCGGCATCACCCCCGCGGCCATATCCATATTAATGGTATGCCTAAGATAAAAAATATTTGACAAATTGAATCTAAACCCCAAACTTAGGAATGGTAGAATATGCACAATTTGCATATTTTAGATTGCTTATAAATTTCTCCCTGATATATTAACCCCATAAGCATTGAAGATTTATAAATGTCGCGGGCAAAAAAAGAGCGGCCCCCGACATTTTAAGAATCGCGCTAACGGTTCCCCAACCAAGAGCACGAATAAACCAAGGAGGTCGCCCCATGTCCTGGATAGCACAGTCCCAAATTCCCTACAATGTAATTATCAACACAAAACAAAAAAAAGGAGCACTTTATGTTTAATTTGATAAACAGGATAGTGCATGTCTGGACGAAAGAGAACAACGTAAGTAGCGACGGTCAAGCGATGCAGGTCGAGCTTTTAGACCTGGAGCGCGAAGATGAAAAGGGCCTCTACGGAAAACTTGTGGAGATAGACGGACCGGCACACGGGGGGATGGATTCATGCAGTATATTTCAGCCCGACCGAAAAGTGACGAGCAACTGCTTTGATAAGGGACAGATATATAACTCCCTTGATTCGGTTCAGAGATATTTAACAGCCCTCGGAGTTAACCTTCCAATGATATTTTCAGACGAATCGGCCTCTGGCGAGAAGAATAGTGGCGCCGCCAAGGCGTTCCCTGTAAGGGCGCACGCGAACGCAGTGAGCGACCTTAACGCATGGTATTCACCGCAATCAAAGGACCTTACCTTTGGCACATATGGCGACATGAACAAGGGTCAGGACAGGTGGCATCTGGCGGCAGATAACGATGTAAGCATCCACGAGTTCGGTCATCTGGTCCTCGATCAGATAAATCCGCAGCTTGGACGCGGCTGGCAGGGCGACGGAGGGGCGATACACGAGGGTTTTGGAGACGCTCTGGCATCGCTTTATGCCAACGATTCGGCGATGAGCGAGGACTTTGCGGTTGCCATGGGGCGAAAACCCAACAAAGAGGATGGGCTCAGGAACGTCGATAACAATCTTACAATGAAAGATGTCGGGACCGAAGAACACGACAAGGGGCAGGTTTACGGCGCGTTCTTCTGGTCGATAAAAAAGGCCATCGCCGATCCGAACGGTGAGTTTAAGATGGATGAGAGGCAGGCCGCGGACCTTGCGTTAAGGATACTCTTCATGCACGCCGCGCTCTACACGACCTCAAAACCGACGTCAGTCGATTTTGTAAACGCGGTCATCAGGTCCGTTGACATGATTAAATTCTCGTCGAGCCCCCCATTCATAGACGCAGGCAAGCTAAAATCTGCCATCATGGCAGAGGCCAGACGCAGACAGATGCTTACGCCCCAAAAGCGGGACGACGGAGCGTTCGAACCGTCGCACGATAGCGCTGTTCAAAAGGCCGGCTATAACGCAAGATTCGTCCCTCTAAAAAAGACGCCATTTTCGGGAGGTTCATACGAGATCCATCAACAGCAATACAGAACGTCTCGCGGCGTCTATATAGATGTTGTAGGTGCGGATATTTATACTCAAAAGGACAGAAACGGCAGGACCGTTCTTATCTCTTCGGCCGACGTCAGGACGATAAAGTCCGGCGAAATAAACGAAACGGTGACAGTCTCCCCAGCTAAGGCGGTCCAGCTGGCGGCAACCGACGCCCAAAAAAGGATGATGGCCGCAGAAGGATGGACGCGGACGCTGTGGGGAAAGAAGCCGGGCGCCTTCATTGATACCCTGGCCGTTTATCAGATGGATCACAAGATGGCCGAAACAGCGTTGCAGAAGTTGTCAAGCCGCGACTTCTCAAGGGCGGACGTCAGGCTTTCGATAATACCCGGATCAAGTGATATGCATTATGAAATGAAAGTTGGCCTTGGTATCTATTATATAAATGCAAGGACAGGCGACGTTCAGTTCAAAAAGGACGTATTTGTCAACTAAGGAACTTTAGGATACGTTCGGCGACAAGATCTTTTTCAAGATCAAGGGTTACGACGTGTTCGGATCTTTCAAGCAATAATACTTCGGGCGGCGTTGCCAATTTAGATGCCAAGAGACCGACATTGAATGGCGGCGCCGCCTTGTCGTTTTTGGAGTGAACTATCAATGCCTTGGCCTTAATAGAACCTATCTTGCCAGACACGTTCTTTTGGAGCTTTTGAAGCTCCCACACCGACCGCACCGGAATGACAGGATAGCTAAGGTTTCTATATATCTCCCTCCCCTCAGGGTCTTTTACGCTTGCCTCCCAATACTTTTTAGAGGTTTTGATCAACCTGTTGATCACGGGCAGGCGTGATATGGGCAGGGTCAGATTTTCGATCATTGGTGAAAGCCTCAAAGGGGTCCCCATGCATATGATTCTTTTAACATCTCTTTCGATGGCGAGCTTCAATGTTAAAAGGCTCCCCAGCGAGAGCCCGGCGCAGTACGCTTCATCGCAATCGTTCGCCAGTTTATTGTAAGAGATAAGGACCGCAGCGCACCACTCTTCCCACGTTGTTCTGGAAAGCTCTTCGGGGGATGTGCCGTGTCCAGGCAGTAGAGGGGTTATCACCTTAAAACCTTTCCTAGAAAGGATTTCTGTTAAAGGGGCCATTGTGGCCGGGGTTCCGGTCAGACCATGTATCAAAATAACGCCTTTTTTCATGCTATTGACAATACTAGATCTTAATGGGTAAGGTCAAGGATATGTCACTTGCGACCATCTGCCTGCCGGTGCAGGCGGAGCTTAAAGAAGCGGAGGAACTGCTTATCGGGCAGACCGGTTCTTCCGTTCAACTTGTCAGCCAGGCGGCGGAGTACGTTCTTCAGAACGGCGGCAAAAGGGTTCGTCCCGCCATTCTTCTCTTGACGACAAAGATGCTTGGCGGCGATGTGGACGCCGGCGTCAGGCTCAGCGTCGCGCTTGAGCTTATCCACGCAGCGTCTTTAATGCACGATGATGTCGTTGACAATGCAAAGCTCAGGAGAGGAAAGGCCTCTTCCAATGTTAAATGGGGGAATCAGATATCTATACTTGTCGGCGACTTCCTCTGGTGCAAGGCAAGCAGGATAGCTATAGAAACGGGCAACATGCGGATCATCTCCTCTCTCACGAATGCCGTTGAAAAGACCACCGAGGGGGAGATATTGGAGATCGTTAAGAGCAACGACTTTTTCCTTGATCGGGAAGAATATCTAAAGATCATAGAATTAAAGACAGCCATGTTGTTTGCCTGCGCAGGCGGTCTTGGCGCGATATCTGCCGACAGCTCCGAAAAGATGGAAGAGAGCTTTAAGAGCTTTGGGCTCAACTTGGGGGTAGCGTTCCAGCTGGCAGACGACGTCCTTGATTATGTTTCTGATGAAGAAAAATTCGGCAAGAAGGCAGGGACCGATCTGTGCGAAGGAAAACTGACGCTCCCCATCATCCTTGCACTTAAGAAATGCGGCAACAAGGAGGCCCATGTTATAAAAGAGGCCTTGCTTTCTAACACGATGGACACCCAAAGACTTGGCGAAGTGAAGGGAATATTAAAATCACACGGGGCCATTGAAGCCTCCCTTTCCATGGCCAGGGCCTATGCCAACAGGGCAAAGGAAGAGCTCACGTCTTTTAAGCCGTCGCTTGAAAAAGAGGCGCTGATGGCCTTGGCAGATTATTCAGTATCTAGAAATGAGTAGTTAAGAAGCCTTAGTTGTCCTTATAGACCTTTACACCTGTCCAATTTACGTCAGGGGATCGAATGCGGTTCGCATGTTATCAAGTTGACAAGTTCCCATGCTGGCAGATAACTATCATTAACCATTTCAAGGACTTTTCTTCCTACAACTTGCAAGCCTGCTAACATGTGAACCTGTTAACTTTCCGTTGGCACGAGTCTTGCTTATCCAAATACCAGCGCGCGCGGAAAGGATAATTTATGACAGAGATGTCGCAGAGAAAAGAGGTTTTCCACATAAGGGACCTAGGGGATGGCAAGAAGAGCGTATGGACAAAGATCGGTTCAGCCTTTGTCAACAAGGATGGATCAATAAACGCAATTCTAGAGGCGCTTCCGGTTGACGGCCGTCTTCATATTAGGGACCCAAGGGCATTTAAAACAAAGGAGTAGAACATGTTAAAGAAACTGGTGTTAGTGGCGGTAGTTTTGACGGTTGCATCAAGCGCGATGGCGGCGAAGTCATCCAAAAAAGAGCTGACGGGAGTCGTGAATATCAATACCGCAACGGTGCAGGAGCTCACGATGATCCCCGGCGTTGGCAAGTCAAAAGCCGAGGCGGTAGTTGCCCAGCGTCAGAGCGGACCCTTCAAGACAACGCAGGATATCGAAAAGGTAAAGGGTATAGGACCCAAGATGTTCGCAAAGATAGTTCAGTATATAACGGTTGAAGGGCCGACAACGGCCAAGGCGGTGAAGGTTCAAAGCGCCTCCGCCCCTCAGGCAACGAAGACAGCCATGCCAAGATCGGGCATATAGACTCCCTCCCCCGATCATTTTAAGACCCCGCATCGGCAAAAACTTTCCGGTGCGGGGTTATCTTTAGGGCACCTCTAAAAACCCCTTGATGTGTCATTGCGAGGAGCCGCAGGCGACGAAGCAATCTCCATAAATCAAGTGTTTGCGGGAGATTG
>PCWZ01000009.1 GCA_002796305.1 Deltaproteobacteria bacterium CG11_big_fil_rev_8_21_14_0_20_49_13 | reverse complement strand
GCTCGATTTTCAAAGACTGAAATCGGACCCCAATCACATTGCCAAAAATCTGGCGCATTACCTCAAGAGTTTTTCCATTAGGGCGCGTGGCATCCTGGATCACTTTGGTTTTAGCGAGCACATCGAGAAACTTGAGAAGGCCAACCGACTCTATCTGGTCGTCTCCAAATTCGCGGAAATCGATCTACACCCAGATAAAGTCTCCAATCAGGAGATGGGATATATTTTTGAGGAACTGGTCAGAAAATACAATGAAGATGCAAATGAAACGGCAGGTGATCATTTTACGCCCCGTGAAGTCATTCGGCTGATGGTCAATCTCCTCTTTGCACCAGATGACGACATTCTTACACAAAAAAGCATCGTTAAAACCATCTATGACCCCACCTGCGGCACCGGTGGAATGATATCAACGGCGGAAGAGCACCTCAAAAAACTTAATCCCGATGCGAAGCCTGAAATATTCGGGCAGGATTATAACGACGAATCCTACGCTGTTTGCGGTTCGGATATGCTCATCAAAGGGCATAGCATTGAAAATATTGTTTTTGGGGATGTTCTTGGGGATGGACAGTCTACCGATGGTTTTCCATCTGAAAAATTTGACTACATGCTGGCGAATCCTCCATTTGGAGTCAAATGGGAGGCCGAGCAAGATTTTGTCACCAAGGAGCATGAATCGCAGGGGTTTTCTGGACGTTTTGGCGCCGGGCTTCCTCGGATAAACGACGGTTCGTTTTTATTTCTGCAACACATGATTTCAAAGATGAAGCCGGTGGATCAAGGTGGCACACGTTTGGGCATTGTCTTCAACGGCTCACCTCTTTTCACAGGCGATGCCGGTTCCGGCGAATCCGAAATCAGGCGATGGATCATTGAAAACGACTGGTTGGAGGCCATTGTCGGCCTGCCGGATCAGCTTTTCTACAACACAGGAATCTTCACCTATATCTGGATCGTCACCAATCGAAAAGCGCCGGAGCGTAAAGGTAAAGTGCAACTCATTAACGCTGTCTCCTTTTTTGAAAAGATGCGCAAGAGTCTCGGCAACAAGCGCAACTACATCACTGAAAAGCAGATTGAAAATATTACACGTCTTTATGGTGAGTTCAAAGATGGGGAGTTTTCAAAAATCTTTGATAACACCCATTTTGGTTTTAGAAAAATTACGGTCGAACGGCCTCTGAAGCTCAAGTTTCAAATCTCACAAGATGCTTTGTCTTTGCTTCAAGAAGCCAGTGCCTTTGTTAATCTTGCTGTCTCAAAAAAGAAAAAAGGGTCCAAAGCACATGATGAAGAAGTTGAACAAGGCAAGGCCCAGCAGCGTGCCTTTTTGGATATTCTAAAATCTTTGGATGGCCAGAAGATTTGGACCGACCGCGAAAGCTTTATCAATGAAATTCACGAACAGGCGAGATCCAGGGGGATCAAGCTTGGCGCCCCCATTCTTAAAGCGATTGTCGGGGTGTTTGGTACTCATGATGACGGTGCTACGGTTTGTTGTGACAAAAATGAAAATCCAGAACCTGATACGAGCCTGCGCGATACCGAGAGCGTTCCTTTAAGCGAAAGCATTGAAGATTATTTTCAGCGAGAAGTTAAGCCGTATGTGCCGGATGCGTGGATCAATGATTCGATCAAAGACGAAAAGGACGAACAGATTGGAATTGTTGGCTATGAGGTCCCCTTCAATCGCCACTTCTACAAGTATGTCCCTCCACGCCCCTTGCAAGAAATCGAGGCCGATTTAAAAGGCATCACCGACAGCATTTTAAAGATGATTGGAGGACTGACACAATGAAAAAGAAAGGGACAACAAATGTACGGCGCCTCAAATCAACCAAGGTGGTCAGACTATTTACAAATAAAACAGATCCTATGCCACGGCCTGTTGGTGCAGTGAATGAGGCCGCACTTCTTGCCGATCTTCGCCATCTCATCCATGCTGCCCGCCAACGCGTTGCTACTGTGGCAAACGCCACGCACGCTATGGTTTGCTGGCACGTTGGGCGACGCCTTTTGAAAGATAACTTGCAAGATGGCAGAGCGGCTTACGGTAAAAAGATTCTTGTGACAGTGTCACAAGAATTGGTGGCTGAATTCGGAGACGGTTTCAGCTACTCCGCTCTTACCCGAATGGCTCGTTTTGCCGAGTCCATGACTGATGAAGCAATTGTTGTAACACTGTCACGACAATTGAGTTGGTCTCACTTCCTTGCGCTTATCCCAATAAAAGACCCGCTAGCCCGTGATTTCTACGCCGAAATGTGCCGCATTGAGCGTTGGGATGTACGCACACTCCGACGAAAAATCGGGGGTATGTTGTTCCAGCGCACTGCCATTTCGAAGAATACAAAGGCCGTCATCTCTAACGAAATCGCCAACCTGCGCGATGGGCGCGTAACACCCGATACAGTCTTCCGTGATCCTTACTTCCTTGATTTTCTCAGGCTGAAGGGTGCTTACAGCGAGCGAGATTTGGAGCAGGCTATCCTTCGTGAAATTGAGGGGGTTCTTCTGGAATTTGGGGTGGGCTTTTCCTTTGTTGCCAGGCAAAAACGAATGAGTGTGGGCAAGGACGACTTCCATCTCGATCTGCTCTTTTACCATCGCCACCTTCGCAGGCTCATTGCCGTCGAATTAAAATTGGAGTCCTTTCAGCCAGCTCACGTTGGGCAAATGGAGTTTTACCTGCGCTGGTTGGACAAGCATGAACGCATCGCAGGCGAGGAATCTCCCATCGGTCTTATTCTCTGCGCATCTGCCGATGCCGAGCAAGTAGAGCTTCTTGAGCTCGATGCCAAATCCATTCGCGTGAGCGAATATCTCACCGAGCTGCCGCCCATGAAGTTGCTACAAACCCGCCTCCATCAAGCTATCGAACACGCACGGGAACGAGCGGCTCGTCAAGGGCCACGTGAAATTGCAATCGCACCTCAAAAAATTTCAAAACGAAAGAAAGCAAAGATACTGAAGGGAGACAACACATGAGTTTCCCTCGGTATCCAAAATACAAGCCATCCGACATCGCTGGGCTGGAGAAGGATATCGTGAGCATGCTTCGGGAGGTGGTGGGATGAATTGTCGAAATCAAAAAAGTGCGACAGCGTCGCACCAATCGGAGGTTACCGATGGATAAAGAAACAGCACTAGCGGTATTTGAAAATTATAAGATTCGCAGATTGTATGATCAACCGAAGGAGGCTTGGTTTTTCTCCGTCATTGATGTTGTTGCCGCCTTGACTGACAGCTCGAATCCCCGACGCTATTGGTCCGATTTAAAATCACAACTACATGATAAAGAAGGGTTTTCTGAGTTGTACGGAAAAATCGTACAACTGAAGTTGGAGTCCTCAGACGGCAAGAAATATGAAACCGACTGTGCTAACACGGAAACCCTCTTGAGAATTATCCAGTCCATCCCATCCCCAAAAGCAGAGCCCTTTAAACAGTGGCTCGCAAAAGTCGGCTACGAGCGGATTCAGGATATGAGTGACCCTGCCCGTTCACTTGATCGTGCACGGGACTACTGGAAAAAACATGGGCGCAGCGAAAAATGGATTCAGCAGAGGATGATGGGACAGGAGACCCGCAACAAACTTACCGATTACTGGAAGGATCACGACATAAAAGAAGAAAAGGAATACGCGATTCTCACGAATATCATCCATCAGGAATGGAGCAGTATTTCGGTCAAAGATCACAAGAATATAAAGGGCCTCAAAAGCCAAAACCTGCGCGACCACATGAGTGAGGCCGAGTTGATTTTTACCGCACTCGCGGAACTCTCCACCCGCCAGATTGCCGAAACAGATAATGCCACCGGCATAGTTGAAAACGCCGAAGCAGGCAAGACAGGGGGTAAGATCGCCAAAAAAGCGCGCCTTGAACTGGAGCAGAAAACCGGCAGGCGCGTGGTAACAGGCGAAAACTTTCTCCCACCAGCAGAGGCAAAGAGGAGGCTTAAAGGTGAGTGAAGTCGCACGAAATTTAGAAAATCTGCCTATTCCCAAGACGAAGGCAAAGCATAAGCCTTATCCAGCCTACCGTGATTCTGGCATTGAGTGGTTGGGGAGTGTGCCTGAGGAGTGGGAGGTTAAGCGATTTAAATTCGCCGTTCAAATTTCCAAGAATAAGGGTGATGGCAATGATTTAGATATGCCATATTTAGGTCTGGAAAATATTGAATCTTGGACAGGTAAACTCATTGAATTGGAGACGAAAATAGAACCTGAAAGCAATGTTAATATTTTTGATAGAAATGAAGTTCTTTTTGGCAAGCTACGCCCGTACTTGGCAAAAGTATATCTAGCGGAACAACCTGGCATTTGTTCAACTGAATTATTGGTCGTTAGAGAAAACCAAATCATAGCGCATTTTCTTAAATATTTGTTTCTGAGCCACAATTTCATCAATGTCGTAAATTCATTAACATATGGCGTGAAGATGCCAAGAGCCAGCTGGGAATTGATCGGTAATCTTTATTCTGTAGTTCCTCCCACTTCCGACCAACAAACCATCGCAAACTTCCTCGATAAAAAAACCGCCCAAATCGACGCGCTCATGGAAAAGAAGCAACGCCTCATTGAACTCCTCAAGGAAAAACGCACAGCACTCATCAGCCACGCCGTGACAAAGGGACTGGACCCCAATGTAAAAATGAAAGACTCCGGCGTGGAGTGGTTGGGGGAAGTGCCGGAGGGGTGGGATGCGCAAAGGTTAAAATTTTTATCTCGTATTCAAACAGGCAGTACACCACCGAAGTCTATCGAAGAATACTATGATATTAATGGAACTCCATGGATAAAACCAGATGACTTAGAAAAAAATGAATACATAATTGAATCAAAGGAATACCTCACTGATACAGGTGCGCAGGTGGCCAGACTTGTACCTGAACTGTCATCTTTGGTCTGTTGTATTGGTACTGTTGGGAAGCTTGGACTGGCAGGGAAAGCCCTTACTACAAATCAGCAAATAAATGCTGTTATTTTTAACGATAAGATTCAACCAAAGTTTGGATTTTATGCATTAAAATCTTCAGAAAGTGAACACAATCGCCTGTCTAATAAAAATGTGGTACAAATTTTAAATGCCGATAATCAAAAACAAATATTTTTGCCCTGTCCTGCAATCTCAGAACAACAATCCATCTCAAACTTCCTCGATAAAAAAACCGCCCAAATCGACGCCTTAATCGAAAAAGTCCGCACCGCCATCGACAAACTCAAAGAATACCGCACCGCCCTCATCTCCGCCGCTGTGACCGGCAAGATCGATGTGCGCGGATTGAGAAAGGATGTGCCAAATGAAATTTGAAAACTTCAATGCCGGAACATGGCAACAGCAATACCAGTACAAAAGTTTTCAGCCGATCCCGGTCAATCAGGAGTGGACGTGGGAAGAACCGACGATCAATCTCTTATTAGAACAGGCAACAAAGGCATTGGGCGAGCTCAATGCCTTTTCTTTGATTGTCCCCGATGTGGATCTTTTTATTCAGATGCACATATTAAAAGAAGCCAACCAGTCGAGTAAAATCGAAGGAACACAGACCGAAATGGATGAAGCCCTGATGCCGGAGGAACAGATCAAGCCCGAAAAGCGCGATGATTGGAGGGAAAATAAAAACTACATTCAGGCAATCAACACGGCAATAGACGAATTAACCAGACTTCCCCTGTCCAACAGATTGTTGCGTGAAACACACGGTATTCTTTTACAGGGGGTGCGCGGTGCACATAAACAACCGGGTGAATTCAGAACAAGCCAGAACTGGATTGGGGGCTCAAGTTTGAGTGACGCCACGTTTATTCCCGCGCATCATGACACGGTTCAGGAATTGATGAGCGATCTGGAAAAATTCTGGCACAATGATCAAATTACCGTGCCTCATTTGGTACGAATCGCCATCAGTCACTATCAGTTTGAAACCATCCACCCATTTTTGGATGGCAATGGAAGAATCGGGCGATTGCTCATTACCTTATATCTGGTCAGTATGGGGCTGCTATCAAAACCGTCACTTTATTTGTCTGATTTTTTCGAAAAGAACCGCGCCAGTTATTACGATGCCCTGATGCGCGTGCGAACATCGAATGACATCATTCATTGGATAAAATTTTTTCTAAACGGCGTTGCTAAAACGGCAACCAAGGGGCGTGATACCTTTGGACAAATTCTTATTGTGAGAAATGAGGTTGAAAGGGAGATTTTATCGTTGAACAGATTGGCTCCAAGCGCCCATGAGTTTTTAAAATTTCTCTACAGAAAGCCGGTTTTCACAACGCTTGAAGCGGCCAACGCAACAGGATTAACCAGACCTACGATCAATAAACTGGTAACCAAATTTAATGAGCTAAAAATACTAAGAGAAATAACAGGTTATGAGCGAAATCGAGTTTTTGTGTTTGATCGTTACTTTAAACTTTTTCTTATTTAACGATGTTATAATATCGTTAAATAAGATACGGCTTTGTTTAAACATAAACAGATACAAGTACTAACATGCTGATTTTAATATGATTATTGTTATGATAGGATTTTTATGCCAATAAATCATCGTGAAATTGCCTTTGAAGCGGCCATTGAAGACCATCTATTGAAAAGTGGTTATAATAAAGCATTGCCCGAAAACTTTGATCGCGAGATGGCGCTTGACCCGACTATCCTCATTCCGTTCATTCAGGAAACCCAGGAAAAAACATGGCAGGCCCTTGAAAAATTGCACGGAACAAACACGAAAGATATTGTGCTGTCAGATTTGTGCAAGAGTCTAGCCGCACGCGGATCTCTGGATGTCTTGCGCCACGGCTTTAAGTGTTACGGCAAGCAGATCGAGGTTGCCTATTTCAAGCCTTCTCACCGCCTGAATCCGGAAACAATCAAACTCTACAAAAGCAATCGCCTCACCGTAACAAGGCAGTTGAAATACAGCACCAAAAACGAAAACTCGATTGATCTTGTGCTTTCTTTAAACGGAATTCCAATTGTTACTGCCGAGTTGAAAAATCCGCTCTCGGGGCAAACGGTGAACCACGCCATCCATCAATACAAGAGGGATCGCGACCCACGTGAGCTGATTTTTCAATTCAAGAAAAGGGCTCTCGTCCATTTTGCCGTCGATCCTGATCTTGTTTTCATGACAACCATGCTCAAGGATAAGGAAACCTATTTTCTCCCCTTTAATCTGGGTGACCATCACGGGGCTGGCAATCCGGAAAATCAAAATGGCTACAGGACAAGCTATCTTTGGGAAGAAGTCTGGCAAAGAGATTCCCTGCTCGATATCCTGGCGCGCTTTTTACACCTCGAAATCAAAGAGAAGAAGTTTTCAGGAAAGACCGTAAAAAAAGAGACGATGATTTTCCCGCGTTATCATCAGCTAGGTTGTGTGCGCGGCCTTGAAGTGGATGCACGTAGCAAAGGCACGGGGCATAATTATCTGATTCAACATTCCGCAGGTAGCGGTAAATCCAATTCCATTGGCTGGCTGGCCCATCGGCTTGCTTTTTTGCATAACGAGGCTGATGAAAAGATTTTCGATTCGGTAGTCGTGATCACCGACCGTGTTGTTCTCGATCAGCAATTACAGGAGACCATCTACCAGTTTGAGCATAAACATGGGGTCGTACAAAAAATAGATCAAAATACGGCGCAACTGGCCAGCGCTCTCCGTTCAGGGATCCCCATCATTATTACAACCCTTCAAAAGTTCCCGTTTGTGACGGAGCAGGTTCGCAAGCAGGCCGAGGAGGAGGCCAAATCAGTGGGCAAAACCATTTCAAATGAGGCAACGATTCTCCCTGGTAAGAAATATGCCGTGATTATTGACGAAGCCCACAGCTCACAGTCTGGGGAGACAGCCACAGAACTCAAAGCCGTCCTGTCACGAGAAGAAATAGAAAAAGAAATCCAAAAACAAAAAGAAGAAAACGATGTCGATGATGTGGAAGAAGAAATCTTAAAAACGATGGCAAAACGGGGCAAGCAGCCCAACATCAGTTTCTTTGCCTTTACCGCCACACCCAAACACAAAACGCTGGAGGTTTTTGGAACGCCCGGACCGGAAGGGAAACCGGTTCCTTTTCATCTTTACAGCATGCGACAGGCGATTGAAGAGGGTTTTATCCACGATGTCCTCAAGCACTATACAACCTACAAGGCCTATTTTGGGCTTATCAAATCGGCAGAAGGCGATCCAGAGGTTAAAAAGAAAAAGGCGGCCAAGGAACTGGCGCGGTACATGTCACTGCACCCTCACAACATTGCCCAAAAAACAGAAATCATGGTGGAGCATTTTCGCAACCACACAAAGCATAAAATTGGCGGCAAGGCGAAGGCGATGGTGGTGAGTGGCTCAAGGTTGCATGCGGTCCGATACAAGCAGGCCTTTGATAAATATATACGAGAAAAGAAATACGATGATGTGCAGACACTGGTTGCCTTTTCGGGAACAGTCATTGACGACATTGACACCAGTATGACGTACACAGAAGGGGGAATGAATCGAAGCAAAGACGGGGAGAGTATTGCGGGAAAGAAGATACCCGAACGGTTTGAAACCGATGACTATCAGGTCTTGATTGCTGCTGACAAATTTCAAACAGGGTTTGATCAGCCCCTGCTCCATACAATGTATGTTGATAAACGGCTTGCCGGTGTACAGGCTGTCCAGACCCTTTCACGTGTCAACAGAACGTTCCCCGGAAAGGAAGATACCTTCATCCTCGATTTTTACAATGAGCGATCTGAAATTCTCCGTGCCTTTCAAGATTACTATGAAACCACGACCGTTGGGGAGGAGGCCGATCCGCAGCAACTCTACACCTTGCAGTCTGAGCTGGATGGTTATGGTGTTTATCATACAGAAGATGTCGAGGAATTCTGCCAAACGTATTACCTGCCCAAAGCATCTCACACCGTAACAGACCACGCAAAAATCAATTCAATTCTGGACCGTGTTGTCGATCGTTTTAAATCTCTGAAAGACGAGACAAGAGATGTAAAGAATGACGAAGAATGGAAAAAGGAAAAGGAAGCTGAACAAGAACTGTTTAGGGGAAAATTACAGGCCTTTCGTAATCTCTATTCCTTTCTCTCCCAGATTATTCCCTATCAGGATTCAGAATTGGAAAAACTCTACACCTTCGGACGATTCTTGCTTAAAAAACTACCCAGGAGAGAAAGCGGCCCACGCTACGATTTTGATGACGAGATTGCTCTCAAATACTACCGACTTCAAAAAATCAGTGAAGGTTCCATTGTATTGCAAAAGTCAATTCAGGGTGAACTGAAAGGTCCCTCTGCCGTTGGCACAGGGAAAATCCATGATGAACTCGTTCAATTATCAAAGCTGATCGACGTTCTCAATGACCGCTTTGGCACCGATTTCAAGCCTGCCGATCAGTTGTTTCTGGATTCAGTTGTAGAGGATGCCTTGGCGGATGAAAACCTTCAGCAAGCAGCACGCGCAAATACAATAGAAAACTTTAAGTATGTTTTCAGCAAAGAGCTTGAATCCCTTTTCATCGATCGAATGGAGCAAAACGAAGATATTTTTAACAAGTTCATGGGCGACCCCAACTTCAACCAGGTGATTGAAGAATACTTGCGGAAGTGCGTCTATGAAGAAATCAAAGCACGACATGACGATACACAAAAGACTCTTCCATTTCGGATAGTTTCACCAAGTGAGCAAGACAAATATAAAACCTGTGTCCCTCTGATTCCACTAAAGGCGGCGGCTGGCACCTTTAGTAATCCGCAGTATATCGAAAGCGATGACTGGGAATGGGTTGCAATTAATTCGAAATCGAGAATCCACAAACGTATGTTTGCCGCACAGGTGGTTGGAAAATCGATGGAGCCCGCCATACCTGACGGGTCTTACTGTCTTTTTTCGTCGCCCGTTGAGGGAACACGTCAGGGAAAAACTGTATTGGTGCAATTAAGAGATACAACCGACCCCGAAACAGGTGAGAGATACACCATCAAGCGGTATGAAAGTGAAAAAGAACAGAACGGTGATGAATGGCACCATACAAAAATTACATTGAAGCCTATTAATCCGGACTTTCAACCCATCGTCATTATGGACGCAAAAGAGGGGGAATTGCAGATTATTGCGGAGCGTGTGGAGGTATTGAAACCATGAACCAAAAGAAAACGAAAAGCTTAACAACCACCAGCGGCAAAGGACAATTCCTAGTCTATTCCACAGAAAATGGCGAGATCAAAATCGATGTGCGACTGGAAAACGAAACCGTCTGGCTAACCCAACAACTCATGGCGGAGCTCTTTCAGACAACCAAGCAAAATATCAGCCTCCATATTCAAAATGTCTTTGAAGAATCGGAACTTACCCCAAAGACAACTGTCAAGGAATACTTGACAGTTCGACCGGAGGGTAACCGTGATGTGCAGAGAAATCTAGAATACTACAACCTCGACATGATTATCTCGGTTGGTTACCGAATCAAAAGTGCTGTGGCCACCCGCTTTCGCATCTGGGCTACGCAAAAGCTTAAAGAGTATATCGTGAAGGGCTTTGTCCTCGATGACGAGCGGCTCAAAAACCCGGATCAGCCTTTTGATTATTTTGAAGAACTGACCCGCCGGATTCAGGATATTCGGACCTCTGAGCGGCGCTTTTATCAGAAAATCACCGACATCTACGCCACCAGCATCGACTACGACCCCACGCAGGAGATCAGTATCGACTTTTTCAAGACCGTACAAAACAAAATGCACTGGGCCATTACGGGTCAGACAGCCGCTGAAATTGTTCATTCCCGTGCTAAGGCAAGCAAACCCAATATGGGGCTCACAAACTGGCGGGGTGGCAAAGTTCGCAAGCAAGATGTGATCATTGCCAAAAATTATTTAAACGAGGATGAGCTGGCAGCCCTTAACAACCTGGTGGAACAATACTTAATCTTTGCCGCAGGCCAAGCGATGCGACGCATCCCTATGTACATGACGGACTGGATCACCAAGCTCGATGCCTTTCTCAATATTAACGACCGCGACATTTTAACCCACGCCGGTAAAGTTTCACACGAAATGGCAAGGGAGTTGGCCGAGGATGAATACGAAAAGTTCAGCATTTTACGGATGACCGAGGAAACCAACAAGGAAAGCGATTTTGACAGACTTGTTAAAAAACTTCCTCCGGCCAAAAAGAAGGGAAAGAAAAAGTGAACTGCTTTCAAAATATAATCGGTTCAAAATATATAGTGAGCCCCACGGTGGGGTAAATTTGGCCTGCGTGGCGAGATCCTGAAAGACTGGCCCTTACGGGCCAACAAGCACCGCCTTCGGCGGACGCGAACCGCTACGCGGCCCCGTCTTAACGGGTAACCAAGGCTTAAGCCGCCAGCTTGGGAATGAAAATCAGCCCTTGTGCCTGCTGAATCTTGGTTCTAACGTCGTCCACGGTGGCCCGCCAAGTTTTTTGTAGTTCTAAGGCTTCGGTGGATAGAAAGTTCCAAGAACTAAAAACGTATCTCTAAATCTGTTTATATTCCCAACGAAGAAATAGGTGTCGTTTTGCGGTGCACACATATTTGTCAACCACCGCTGTTTAGTAAGCGCCCAGCGAACCTTTCAATTACCCA
>PCWZ01000008.1 GCA_002796305.1 Deltaproteobacteria bacterium CG11_big_fil_rev_8_21_14_0_20_49_13 | reverse complement strand
CTGTCACCCTGTCCCGCAAATGACCCACTCATATCCGCGAAGAGCCTTAAAAAATTTGGCGTCTTTACTGCGACAAGCTCGCTCAGCCGCCAAATTTCAAAACCACTAAAAGTTTTTCTCCTTCATACGAAGACACGTCATCCCTCCTCGCCTTCGGCTCGTTGGGCCCGCAGAGTCTCCTCATCCCCCAACAGCCGCAGTCTCCTTTATTCAAGTGGGGCAATTCCATTCTTTGTCCAGCAAAAATAGCGGTGCATTCCGCTTTTACAATTTCCATAAAAATGACGAAACCGTGAAGACATCGATCGACTAGCTTGTTTCAAGGTGTCAATCTCACACCAACATCTTCCACTCTGCCTTAAAACCTTAAACCTCGCATTGAAGCTGTCATTGAAAGATAACAGGTCCCGGGTGCCATACCGGCTGAGAGGACAATGGCGTTCCCGACGAGCTGGAAGCGAGGAGGGATGACCGATAAGCCGTACGAGGTCAAAAAACATGTAAGCGGCTTTAAATTTTGGCGGCTGAGGGAGCTTGCCGCATCGAAGACGCCAAAATTCAGAGGTCAATTTAAACTTCACCCTTCGACAGGCTCCCGCCAAAAAACTCGGCGGGCAGGCAGGGTGAGCGGGATATAAAACACCAAAGCCGCACATGTTTTTTGGCCGAGAAGGCTTGTCGGTCAAGCTTGGCCTCTCAGCCGGCATGGCACCCAGGACCGCGATTTTCTAATGTCGTGGAATGGGTATGATGTTGGATTGGAGCTTTTCGGGTACGAAAGTTATTTCTTTCTGCGGGTTGCCGAGAAGCCGAGCAACGGTATCGCGAAGATCGCGAGGTCTATGAGCGTTCTGAATCCGTTGGCCGTGGCAGTGGGGTTTAGCGAGCAGTCTCCGCCGCTTCCGCCGGCAGTGACATTTTTCCCTTCGTCGGGATTTGCGTCACAGGCATCACCAATTGTATCTTCGTCTTCATCTTCCTGGTCCGGATTGACCACTAAGGGACAATTGTCGGTATCGTTCTTTATATCATCGCCGTCCATATCGTCATCGCACGCATCGCCTTCTCCGTCCTCATCGAAATCTGCCTGATCTTCATTTGCCAAGACTACGCAGTTGTCGACGTCATCGGCTATTCCATCTTCATCGGAATCGGGAATGTCACTGGGGATCGTCAACTCAACAAGGTTTGATGTACAAGAGGACGAAGAATCGTATTTATAGGTAATGTTTGTCTTTATTTTGTCGTCTTTCTTTAATCCATCCGGAAGGGAGCACAAGTATTCTGAGTCTCCCTTATCTTCACATGTGAGCCAGTTAGATTTTGCATCTGGTGTTACGGTTAGGACAAGAAAGTTTCCATCATCTTTCTTTCCAATGGTACCGGTATCAAGTGTAATATTCACTTTATATTTTGAATCCTGATATATCGGCGTCATGTGTACTTTCGCGTATTGTTCGGTTGTGCAGGTAAGGTCCAAAGTGTCAAGTTTGCCTTGCGTAGCCTCAAAACCCTGGCCAAGAACCATTTGTAGCTGGGTGGTTGCGGGTTCTGAACTTCCATACTCGCGCGCAAACCCGAACGTCTGTTTCCCTATCAATAGCGTTGCTATTACGGTAAATAGTGCTGTTATCTTTTTCATAAAAAATCCTCCTAGCCTTAGTTTAAGCAATATGCATGCCAAGTTTAATAAGAAGTCAACAGTTAGTGGTGAACAGTAAAACAGTAGTAGTATTAACTAGTTATATATAGAGACTATTCACTGTTTACTATTTACTGTTCACTGCCTTACGGTCTTTTCGGGGCCAAAACTCCCCGCTGGTGGGACTTATAATAAAGACAATACAATTGACTACTAGTCATTAAATATGTTATTATTAGGCCATGGATAAAAAGATAATGTTGGGGGCTTTTAAGGCCCTGGATGAAAAACTGAAGGTTCCCGCCAAGATTATAATCGGAGGCGGTGCGGCGATGATCCTTGCGCACGATATCCCTTTGAGCACTATGGATATAGACGGCCTTTTGGTCAGTTCCGCAATTGAGCCTGCCGAGCTAGACCCACTGGTTAAAAAGGTCGCTCAGGAACTAAAGATAAATCCGCACTGGTTCAACAGCTATTTTGGCACATTTACATACACCATACCCGCCGACTACGAAAAAAGACTTATTGATGTGTTCGGGGGGAAAAACCTTAAGGTCAGCGCTTTTGGGATCGAAGATCTTCTGATCATGAAGTGTTTTTCCGGGAGGGAGAAGGATATCGGCCATGCAAGGGCGCTTGCCCTCAAATGTAAGAACCTTAAGTTCGTCGATGACCACATTCAGGGTCTTGCCGACAAGGGGCTTCCGGGATCCAAGGAGGCGCTCGATTTTTTTGACGATGTGCGCGACAGGATAGGAAAATGATATGCCGAAAACACCGCCAACGACAGGTCATTTGAGCCGGTTGTATTTTGAACTTGCGCAAATCGGAGCTAATAGCGCGGGCGAAAAGCTTCCTTGGAATTTTGATCCCTCGTGCAAGGAAGAACTGCTGGCGATCGCCTGCGATATGTCCAGATACGACCCTAGACTTGTCGATATTGTGGTCGAGTATTTCGTCAGAAGCTGGGAAGATACCAACCCGGCAGCGCTACGAAGATACTATAAGGAAATGGACTGTCCGCAAACGGTTGCGGTTATCATGGAATTCTTTGTAACTGCGGTGACAGACAATGAAGCCGTCTATTTTGCACAGTATCTTACCTTAGGGCTTACAAGCGTTCCCACGCAATTCTACTTTCACGACCTTTATGCCATTGGAGGCAAGCTGGCAAAAAGGGCGTCGGAGGAAGGACTATATGAATATAAAAAGTGGGGATTCCTGGCGTGCGAGAGGCCGGTAGTCAATGCCCAGAACAAAGAAGCGTCAGGGACGTTCGATAACATAGCCCGAAGGAACATACTGAACAGGATATTGACCGAGAAGAGTGAAATATCTTTGAACGATTACCTTTCAGCCCTCAAATTCTCGATATCACGTCAGCAGGCGCTGCTTGATATAAAGGCGGCAGGCCTTACAAAAAAAGGTGATGCAGGAAGGTCGGTAAAATGGAAGTTGGCCGCCTAGAACAGATCACACATCATAACAGCCGATGGCGCGCGAGATGACGAGGCGCTGGATCTCGCTCGTCCCTTCGCCTATCTCTAGAAGCTTTGCATCGCGGTAGAACCTCGCAACCGGATACTCTTCCATGCATCCGTAGCCGCCGTGGATCTGTACCGCGTGGTTCGCTACCTCGTGCATCACCTCCGAGCAGTAGAGCTTTGCCATGGCCGCCTCTTTGGAGAATGGTTTGTGATTATCCTTTAGCCAGCAGGCCTTGTAGAGAAGGGAGCGGGCCGCCTCTATTTTGGTGGCGCAGTCGGCAAGCTTGAATGCGTTCACCTGAAATGTTGAGATGGGGCTTCCGAACTGTTTTCGCTGTTTTCCGTATTTAAGCGCCGCTTCGAACGCGCCCTGCGCGCCGCCAAGACCCATGGCCGCTATGGCAAGGCGACCGCTGTCGAGCGTTTCGAGCATCAGCTTAAAGCCGTCACCGCGTTTGCCTAAGAGATTTTCTTCCGGGACCTCAACATCAGAAAAATAGAGCTCAGCGGTGTTGGAGGCGCGCCATAACATCTTCTTGTGCATCGCCTTGGCGGTGAAACCTTTTGTTCCGGAATCGACGATTATGCACGACATCTCTTTTTTGCCGTCCCCGCGTTTTCCCGTGACCGTCTGAACCGTGACACCCGCGGTCATATCGTTCGCCGCGTTCGTAATGAATATCTTCGAGCCGTTGATCGTCCATTTTCCGCCCTTAAGTTCTGCATTGGTCTTGGTCCCGCCGGCGTCACTCCCTGCGTCGGGTTCTGTGAGGCCAAAACCCCACAATTTTTTCCCGGCACAAAGGTCCGGGAGATATTTTTGTTTCTGGGCCTCGCTGCCGAATCTAAAGATGGGGCCAATACCTAAAGAGTTCTCGGCCGCAACGGTTGCCGCCTGCGAACCGGAGACGCGGGCAAGTTCTTCTACGATTATGGCGTAGGAGAGATAATCCATTCCCTGACCGCCATATTTGGGGTCGACGGTTATGCCAAAAAGGCCGAGCTCGGCCATTTTCTTTGTGAGGTCGTATGAGAACTCCTCTTTAATATCGAGCTCTTCGCACTTTGGCGCTATCTCCCCCTCGGCGAACTCGCGCACCGATTGCCTTAACATTTCCTGTTCCTGCGTAAGATTAAGATCCATATTTTTCTCCTTTGCAGCACTTGACATATTGTCCGTTCCGCGACATTTGAGATAAGCGGGTGACTGGCTGTCCATTCAGCCGCGCTTGAGGGTTTTGCCTTTTCAGTCGTAAAACCTGTGTGGCTTTTAAACCATAAAATTTGGCGTCTTCACTGCGGCAAGCTCGCTCAGGCGCCAAATTTTGAAGCCACAACAGGTTTTACTCCCTCATACGGCAAACCCCTCATCGCTCGCGTACCGCTCGCGAACGCAAAGCGGCTTCATAGACAGCCAGTCACCCGCTTATCTCAAATGACAACTTCATTAAAAGGGATGCGCGTGTTTTGAAGGGGCGGGTGAGGTATGAGAGCGACGTCGCGGAGGGCACGGCATCGGCAGCCATTCCATAAACGCCGTGCCCGAGCGCCGAGGTGCCAGCTTCGCGGC
>PCWZ01000007.1 GCA_002796305.1 Deltaproteobacteria bacterium CG11_big_fil_rev_8_21_14_0_20_49_13 | reverse complement strand
TTTCAAAAAGCCATGAAATCGGCCGAAATAACGGACCTCAAAGACCTGAAAGACAGCGAAAAGTTCATGAAGTTCCAGAGCGAGTATCAGGCGCTAGGCGGTAATGTAAAGGACGGGGCCGACGCGCTCGAGAGCTGGTCTAAAGCAAGGACGGCGGCTGCAAATGCCGATGTTGCCGAGCTCCAGACCACGAAGTTCTGGATGGATTTCGGAATGAACGCCTTTAAGGGTATCGCCGAACTTACAACGAATATCCTTCAATATAAGCTCGCCCAGCAAAAAATGGATAATGATGGGAGACTTATCACCCTTAAAGAACAGATCGCCGAGTTTTCGAACACACTGCAGACAAAATTAATGGACAAGGAGTACGCCTTTAAAGACGCGGTACTCAAGAACCAGAAAGAGATAGCCGAGCTTTCGACCGGAGCCGACATCCAGAAGGCCCGCATTGCGGCCGATGTTAGAAAGGCGGGCGACCGCAACCGCAGCATGGCCCAGATATTCGCCCGCAGGAACTACGGCTACGGCCAGCCGAGGTATGCTTAAAATATAACCCGCCGCTCATCCTGCCTGCCTGCCCGCCGCGTAGTATTGGCGGGAGCTTGTCGAAGGATGAACGGACTAAAGGAGAATAAATCATGGCATTTCAAATACCGGCAGTTGCGGCAACAACGGCAACAACTGCAAGTTCTGCGGCAACGGCATCTGCGGCGGCATCAACAGCATCCAAACCTATTCCAGTCACTACCGCACCACCTCCACCGCCAACTCCTCCCCCTGTGGTAGCCAACGCGCCGACTACGCCTGTTAACACACCGACGGCGGCCCCGGTAGAGCCGGCTCTTCCGGTAGAAACAGCACCCCCGGAAGTGGCTGGCAATGGACTCGAAGGCTCTCAAGCGACAATGAAGGATCTCCAGACGGCCCAATATGTAATATCCAAGGTCGGCGAGGCCGGAGGCGCGGTAATAAGGGGCCTTTCGTACAAGACAGAGCGGGACGGTGACGCCTCGATAGCAAGGCAGTTCGAGCTGCGGGAAGAGGCACAGGACATTAAATATGGCGCTCAGGAAAGTGCCTATCTATATCAGCTTGCCGGCGTAAAGAATGCAACCGCTATAGCAAGTGTAAACGCCATGACGTCGTCAACAGGCCCAAGGGGAAACTACAACCGCGGCAACCCCGTCAAAGTATAAAAAAGGGTCGGACCCCTAGAGGGGGGTATCCTTTTATAACAGTTTTTATACGAGTCGTATAGTGAAAGGCCCTCTAAAATGGAACAGCTATTCACATTAGATCTTATCGACTGGAACGCGTTCACCAACAACGCGCAGGAGATATTCCGCCTTACGCAAGATGACAAGGATGCGCGTCATCCCGAGCGGCAGCGAAGGATGTCGAACGCAAGAACGCGTTCGGGGGATCCTTCGGCCCTTCGGCCTCAGGATGACAGGACCTTTCAAAAAGTAGCCGCCAGAAGCTGGCTCGAGGCCCGCCCGTCAGAAAAAATGCGTGAAGAGTATCCAAGGGGGATGATAGTTTAGAACATCTCTTTCAATATCCTTTCGTCCTTTGTCCAGTCCTTCACGACCTTAACAAAGAGCTCCAGGAACACCTTGGTGCCGGTGAGCCTTTCTATCTTTTCGCGGGCGAGGGTCCCTATTCTCTTTATCATCGCCCCTTTGGCGCCTATCACTATCCCCTTTTGCGAATCCTTCTCTACGATGATGGATGCGCTGATGCGAATGACGCCCGTTCGTGGTGAGCCTTTCGAACCATGCGCTGGTTCATCCTTCGACAAGCTCAGGATGAGCGGATTTTCCGGTTCTTTGAACTGCTCTACCTCCACCGCCATGGAATATGGGAGCTCCTGCTTCAATAACTGCATCGCCTCGCCGCGGATGATCTCCTCGGCCAAAAATCTCATCGGGTGCTTGGTGAATTCGTCCCTAGGATAGAAAGGCTCCCCTTCCGGCAGGAACTCCATCACCTTCTTCAAGAGATCTTCCACCCACTGGCCGTTCTTGGCCGAGATCGCTATCGTCGGCGTCTCTTTGAAGGCGTTCCAGTACCTTTCCACCAGCTTTCCGTAGGGCTCGTCCAGAACGGTATCTATTTTATTGATGACTATGATGGTTTTCGCGTTACATTTTTTAAAGAGCTCTTTGTCGATGGAATCGATCGACTTTTTTGGCTCGACCACAAGGATTATGACATCGGCCTCCGAAAGGGCGTCGCCTATCCTATCTATCATCATCTTGTTGAGCGCCTTCTTAGACTCGTGAAAGCCGGGCGTGTCCAAAAAGACTGCCTGCGCGTCGGGAAGATTAAGTATCCCTACTATGTTCTGTCTTGTAGTTTGCGGCTTTGGGGTGACAACGGCCAGCTCTTCGCCGATGAGCTTGTTGATAAGGGTCGATTTGCCCACGTTCGGCTGTCCTATTATCGCAACGAATCCTGATTTCATAGGCAGAAGGGGTCAGAAGTCTGATGTCGGAAGTCGGAATGAGACAGAGACTGTCAATCAAACGTCTTCCAATTATCGTGCAATTGATATAAGGGCACCTCTAAAAACCCATTGTTATGTCATTGCGAGGAGCGTCCAGCGACGAAGCAATCTCCATAAATCAAGTGTTTATGGGGGATTGCCGCGCCCCTTCGGGGCTCGCAATGACAGAGTGAGTAGTTTATAGAGGTGCCCATAACTTACCACCAATCACTTCTAACCTTTCCATTAGTTCTTTATGTTGTTCTCCAGAAATGTAATTACAATCATGCGCAAAATCGAGCCAGGTCTTTGTCTCTTGAATAGAACCGCAAGAATCGACAAGAAACTTTTTAAAGACATTTTCATGCTTTCTCTTGCCCCACCATTCCGAAATGTTTGCGCATATACTTCTGGAAGAGCGCGTTATCTGCGAAATAAGTGAAAACTTTTCTTCTGTTGGAAATGTCTTAGCAAGATTAAATATGTCCATGGCCAGCTTATAGGACAAATTATAAATATCCAGATCTTTAAAGGTCTTAATTGGCATCTTCTTTTTTTCCGACTTCCGATTTCTGACCTCTGACCTCTGACCTCTCTGCCTCTCCGACTTCCGACCTCCGAATTCCGACCTCTAGGCGCGTAAGCGCCTCTCTGGCCGCGTCCTGTTCGGCGCCCTTTTTGCTGGCGCCACGGCCCGTGCTTATAAGATCGCCGGCGATAAAGAGGTTGACCTCGAAGGTCTTGCTGTGGTCGGGACCAGATTCGCGCGCCGTGCGGTAGCGCGGAATGGTGTGAAACTTGCCCTGAACCGTCTCCTGAAGCCGGGTCTTGTAATCGTTCACAAAACCCGCCCCCCCCACCTCCTTCACTATCTTTTCAAAGTTCCTCTTTATCACCTTGACCGCCTTTTCAAATCCGCGGTCCAGAAAGATGGCGCCAAGCACCGCTTCGTAGGCGTCGGAAAGTAGCGAAGGTTTGTCCCTCCCGCCGGTCTGGGCCTCTCCTTTCCCAAGATAAAGATAATCGCCCAGGCGGATCTCGCGGGCGAGATTTGCAAGGCATTCTTCGTTAACGATGCCGGCTCGAAGCTTTGAAAGGTCCCCTTCGGCGTGTTCGGGAAAGCTCTTAAAAAGTATATCGCTTATTGCAAGCTCTAGAACGGCGTCGCCCAGATATTCGTAGCGCTCGTTTTGATCTGTGTAAGGGTACTTGTTCTCGTTCGCGTAGGACTTGTGCATGAGCGCGCGCTTTAAATGTTCGCGCTTCTTGAAAGAGATGCCCAGGTGCCTTTCGAACTCCTTTAGTTTCTTCTTGTCGTCGCCCTCGATCTTCATTTGCGCCCCTTTATTCGGGGTCAGGCTTGACTTCTTGACTTTAGCCTAAAGTCAAGAAGTCAAGCCTGACCCCAATATGTGATTTCCGGTAACATGATCACCGTTCACACCTTCGATCTCAACAGTGACAATCTTCGCCATCAGCCTGTCGTCCCCTTCGAACAGAACGGGTATATAATTCTCCGAGACCCCTTTTAAAAGCCCCGTTCTTCTGTCACGCTTCATCTCTACCACAACCCGCACAGTTTTTCCTATAAAACTTTTATAAAAGTCAAACCGCTTCTTTTCGGAGATTTTGCGTAATATATCGGCGCGTTCGGCCTTCACAGGGTCTGGGACGGTTTCTTTTAAATTGGCGGCCGCGGTGAGCTTGCGCCTTGAGTAGGGAAAGACGTGCAGATAGGTGAGAGGAAGCGAAGATACGAAGTTCTTTGTGCGCTCAAAATGGTCGTCTGTCTCGCCGGGAAATCCTACGATTACGTCGGCGCCGATGGCCGGAGATGAAGCCAGAGGTCGGAGGTCGGAGGTCGGAAAGATCTGACTTCTGATATCTGACCTCTGACTTCCTCTTATCGCGATCCCTTCGATCAGTTTTCTATAATCCTCCGTAGTGTATTTACGGCCCATCGCGCGGAGGATCTCATCGTCGCCGCTCTGAAGAGGAATGTGAAAGTGCGGACAGACGTGATCCATTATGGCGTCATCCCATTCGTCTGGGTCTATTGATGAGAGGCGGATTCGAAAGTGTGTGTCATTATGAGTACTGTCGCTGGTCATCCTGAGCGATAGCGAAGGATCTTGGGGGATTCTTCGCCCTTCGGGCTCAGAATGACATAAGCCACGAAGAAGCTCCACAAGAGTTGTTTTTGGTTCAAGGTCGGCTCCGTATCCTCCGACATGGATCCCGGTAAGGACCACCTCTTTGAAACCAGCATCCCTTAGCTCACTGACCCTAGACACCACCTCTTCAGGGGGCACGCTCCTGCTCCTGCCGCGCGCATAAGGGACTATGCAATAGGCGCAGAAATTGTTGCAGCCGTCCTGGATCTTCAATTGTGGCCGGCTTTTCTTTGCCCGCTCATGGTGAGCCTGTCGAACCATGAGAGTCTCGTCCTTCGACAGGCTCAGGACGAGCGGCAGCGTTCCGACCACCTCATCCGCCTCCGGCATCTTCTGAAGCTCATCCGCCGACACATTTGCGTAACATCCGGTAACAATCACTTTTGCCATGGGATAGAGCTTTTTAAGTTTGCGGATTTCTCCGCGGCACTCTTTGTCGGCCTTGGCGGTCACCGTGCAGGTGTTAACGATACAGACATCCGGCCTTTCACCCTTTTTGACGAGCGAGAATCCCTTTGAAATATAGGCCGCCGCTATACTCTCCGAATCGGCCTGATTGACCTTGCAGCCTAAAGTTGTAATAAGAACTTTCCCCATTTTATCTGTACATTTGGGGTCAGGCTTGACTTCTTGACTTTAGGCTAAAGTCAAGAAGTCAAGCCTGACCCCAAAATCCATCCCCCGCCCAATACCTCATCGCCGGCATAAAACACTGCCGCCTGGCCCGGGGTCACGGCCCTTTGGGGCTTATCGAAGACCACTTTGGCCCTGCCGCCTTCCATTATTTCGACCCTTGCAGGAGCGCCTTCGTGGCGATAGCGGATCTTTACCATTAAGCGGGGGATTGCTTCGACTAACGCCTCGCAATGACACCCGCTGGTCCAAGTGACATCCTCAACTGTCATCTCGCTTTTCATCAGGTCTTCGTTATCTCCTAGAACGACCCTGTTATTCGTTACATCTATTCCAACGACATATTTTCTCTTGCCGAAACCAAAACCAAAGCCCAAGCCCCGGCGCTGACCTATTGTGTAGGCATGCGTTCCTTCATGCCTGCCGAGCACTTTCCCCTTGAGGTCGACAAAATCCCCGGCGGGTCTTGCAAGTTCCGGATAATGGTCGTGAATGAAACCCGAGTAATCGTTATCGGGAATGAAACATATCTCCTGACTTTCGCGTTTTTCGGCGGTCTTAAGCCCCGCCTCTTTGGAGATCCTGCGGACATCCTCTTTTTTCAAGGCGCCCAGAGGGAATATGGTCCTCGCGAGCTCATCTTGTATAAGGGTAAAGAGAAAATACGACTGGTCCTTGGCATGGTCAATGCCTTTGAACAGCTTAAAGCGCATGTCATTGCGAGCGTCAGCGAAGCAATCCCCCGAATCTGACTGTATGCTCGGGATTGCCACGCCCCCTTCGGGGGCTCGCAATGACACGCTGGTAATTCTCGCGTAATGGCCCGTCGCCAGAATGTTGCACGAAAAAAGCTTGGCGCACTCTTCACGCAAGAATTTAAACTTTAAGAACTCGTTGCACTTGATGCACGGATTCGGGGTGCGCCCTTTTGAATATTCCTTCACAAAATATTCGACCACATATTTGCGGAACGCCCCCCTCATATCCACAACATGATGAGGAATGCCAAGCTGGGCGCAGACCCTCATGGCATCAACTGAATCGGCGGTGGAGCAGCATGTCTGGCGCTTGGCCGCCTTAAAGCAGTCCCACAGCTTCATGGTGACGCCTATGACATCGTAACCTTCGTTCTTCAGGATATATGCCGCGGCCGAAGAATCAACCCCGCCGCTCATTGCACAGATCACCCTTGAGCTCCGGGATATATTCAAGTTTGTGGGTAGACTCATAAAGTCGGCTAATGACGGTCCGAAATCGGATGTCAGAGATCGGAGGTCAGATTTTTCTGATCTCTGATCTCAGACTTCCGACTTCATCTTTTCCTCTAATCTTTTCAACCTTTCATTCAATCCGTTAATCGCCTCTGTGAAAGGATCGGGCAGCGTCCCGTGTTCGAGCGCAGCATGGGGAATGTTCTCGTCGCGCCTGTGAACCACCTTCCCCGGAATGCCGATAACGGTCGAATGTGGCGGGACATCGTGAATGACCACAGAACCTGAACCCACCTTGGAATCCTGGCCGATAATAATTGGCCCCAGCACAACGGCATGGGCGCCTATCACCACATTGTTCTCAAGGGTCGGGTGGCGTTTGCCCTTGCTCCAGCTCGTTCCGCCGAGCACAGCGCCCTGATAAAGGGTCACATCGTCGCCTATCTCGGTGGTCTCGCCTATAACAACGCCCATCCCGTGATCTATGAAAAATCTCCTGCCAATAGTAGCGCCTGGATGTATCTCGATGCCTGTCCACCAGCGCGAAACTTGGGCCAGAAAACGGGCAAGGGTCTTCAAATGACAGCGCCAGAGCGCGTTGTTAAAACGATGGGCAATGAGGGCATGAACTCCGCTATAGCACAAGATGACCTCAAACCAGTTGCGCGCCGCCGGATCGCGGTCGTAGATAGACTTGAGATCCTCCGCTAAATTCTTAAAAAAGCTTATCATGGCACGCGGTTCTATCAGAAGGAGCGCGGTTTAATCAACCAAGAATTAAATTAAAGAGATAACCGGTGATGATTATTCCGGTCCCCACAATACCGACAAAAATGAGAATAAGCCTTGTTTTCATTATGGGTGACCCTGCGCCAAGACCGAGCAGATCACGGGTAACGAGGTCGGCAAACAATTTAAAGGGTGAGATCATTTTCTATTTTGCTCTTTATCTCGTCGCGGGCTACGCGATATGCTGCAACATCCTTTCCGTGAGGGTCGTTGATGGGCCAATGGATGTGCCTGACGTTCTTTGGATATAAAGGGCAGTTCTTTTCGGCGTTCTCACAGAGAGTTACAACAACGTCCGGCTCGACATCTCCAAGATCGTCCATGGTCTTTGAGAACTGTTTCGAGACATCTATCCCTATCTCCGACATTACCTCTACCGTCTTTGGATTCATCCCGTCGGCCCTTATCCCTGCGCTGTATATCTTGCAATCCCCAGGAAGAATAGCCCTGGCAAGGCCTTCCGCCATCTGGGAACGGCAGGAGTTTCCGGTGCATAAAAAAAGTATGGTCTTCATACAGCCACCTCCCCGTAATATCTTCGCTTTAAAAAGAGGGCAACGTTCACAAGAGATATCAGGACCGGCACTTCGACCAGAGGCCCTATAACTGCGGCAAATGCGGCTCCCGAATTTATACCGAACACAGCAACGGCCACGGCTATGGCAAGTTCGAAGTTGTTGCTGGCGGCGGTAAATGAAAGAGTGGCGCTCTTTGGATAGTTGGCTCCCGCCTTCTTTGACATATAGAACGACACCAGAAACATGAAGACAAAATATATAAGAAGGGGAACCGCTATCTTTACGACATCGAACGGAAGCCTCACTATATATTCGCCCTTTAGCGAAAACATGACAACTATAGTGAACAAAAGGGCTATTATGGTAACGGGGCTTATGTGCGGAATGAACTTTTGCTCGTACCATTCGGCACCCTTTAGAGCCTTAAGCGAGAATCTGCCGACTATGCCGGCTATGAAAGGTATCCCTAGATAGATAAAGACGCTCTTTGCTATCTGGCCGATGGTCACCTGAACGACGACACCCGAAAGACCGAACCATGTGGGGACTATCGTTATGAAGATGTAGGCATAGACCGAATAGAAAAGGACCTGAAAGATGGAATTGAACGCAACGAGCCCTGCGCAATATTCCCTGTCGCCGCCTGCAAGATCGTTCCATACGATGACCATGGCGATGCAGCGCGCAAGCCCTATCATGATGAGCCCCACCATATATTCGGGCTGATCGCGCAGAAAGATAAGCGCCAGCGTCGTCATTAATATGGGCCCTATGACCCAGTTCTGCACCAAAGAGAGCGCCAGGATCTTATAGTCCCGAAAGACGTCGTGAAGTTCTTCATACTTAACCTTGGCCAGCGGCGGATACATCATTAAAATAAGGCCTATGGCTATCGGAACGTTGGTCGTCCCCACCTGAAAGCTGTTCACGATATCCTTAACGCCCGGATAGAGATAACCCGCAAAGACGCCCACCGCCATGGCAAGGAATATCCATAAAGTAAGGTAACGATCTAAAAATGAAAGCCTTTTTAAGACGCCGTCCATATGCTTGGACATTGTTACATCAACGCCTGCTTGTAAACAAAAAAGTCACAACAAACAAAAAATTCGGGATTGACTTAAATGTGCCCCGCTGTTACTAGGCTAACCGACAATTTAATATGCCCGGTGCGTGGAGGGAATACGGTGAGTGATTGTCACTCGTCCTGAGCCTGTCGAAGGATGAGCGAGCTTAACAATTCCGTAACGGTCCCGCCACTGTGATAACTCGCCATTTGCCCGCTTTAGTCACTGTTCTTTATGAACGGGAAGGCAAGAGCAAATGGCTCCTGGTTTGCCGAGTTTTATAAGTTGCCAAGTTGACCAAGTTCTCAACTCGGTCAACTTGCTTCACTTGGTCAGCTCAGTAAACTAGAGTTAAAGTCAGGAAACCTTACGCATCGGTTCCATATATCAGAGGCCCCACGGGGAGATGGGGAATACGATGCGTATTTGTTTATTATACACACATTCCAGGACCGGGATGCATGAAGCAGGATGCATGAAGCATGATAATTCTTTCCTGCCTCTTGCCTCTTGCTTCCTGCTTCTCCTCTTTGTCCTCATGCTTCCATCTTCCGCCTTCGCTGCCGACCTTGGCGAGATATCAGTCACTTCCGACGCAGAGCATGAATCGCAGAAATCTCCGTCCAATTTCACAACAGTCATAAGACCCACAAAATACGAAACGCAAAGTAAAACCGTGGCCGAAATTATTTCTGAAAGCGTCGGCGTCGATTCTAAAGACCTGGGGGGGCCGGGCCAATACTCCACCGTCACAATCCGCGGTTCTTCGGCCGAACAGGTGACGGTTTTGATAGACGGCGTAAAAATAAATACCATGGATGGAAGCGGAGTTGATTTTTCTTCGATTCCTGTAAGCGCTATAGAAAAAATAGAAGTCGTTCGAGGAGGTGGAACGACCGTTTTCGGCCCGGACGCAATAGGCGGAGTAATAAATATCATCACCAAAAAAGCGAAAGCGGGAAAGTCCGTAGAGATAAACGAAACTTTCGGCTCTTTTACAACGTTTAAATCGAGCGAGTCGCTGTTCTTAAGGCGAAAAGCGTGGGGCCTTGGAATTTCGCACACCCATTCGCAAAGCAAAGGGGATTTTACATTCAAGAGCGCGGGAACCAACATGGCAGGCGTAAATATAGGAGGTGGAAAAACGTTCACGCGCATTCATAATGGATTCATATCCGAGGACTTGCTGACAAAATTTGATATCACTAAAATTCAAAATCTGCAAATTTCCATATTGAACGATTTCTTCTTCACCAAGCGCGACGTGCCCGGCATGGAAGAAGAAACCACCGTTCTTTACCCAGCAAATCCGCTGGAAGCCAAAGAGACCATATTTAAAAATATTTCAAACGCCTTTGCAAGGCTATCAAATATTCTCGATAACCACCTTTCGTTAGAACTCGGAATATCCAACAATTTAAGCACCGACCATTTTAATGATCCGTCCCCGGCCGTCGGTCCTGCTATCGATAGGGAAAGTTTTGGCGATTCCATAAATCCGTATCTTCTAATTGAACCGTCTTTTTCACACAAGGCGCTCACCCAGCTTCTTACGCTTAGATATGATTTTGAAGTCGACCTGTTTCATGACGGCTCAAAAATACCAAATACGCAGTTGATCGGCCATAAATTACGATATTACAATGGAGTTTTTTTTCAAAACGAGCTGCTGTTTGAAAACGGCCGCTTTTCCATAATTCCAGGCATCAGATACGAAAAGGCCTCGGATTTTTCGGACGACGTAGGGATGAAAATAGGAGTTGCCGCAAAACCAGCGTCCTTCCTTACTTTCAAAGGAAATATCGAAAGGTCTTTTAGATATCCGAATTTTAGCGAGCTTTATTTCCCAGATCAGGGATATATGAGAGGGAATAAAGATTTGAGCAAAGAAGATGCCATAAATTACGATGTCGGCTTCATCATAAGCCATAAAATAGCCGAGCTCGAATTTTCGTATTTTAGAAACGATATTAAGAACCAGATAGTCTGGGTGCCAATAAGCGCAACGACCATTCAGCCTATTAACACTTACGATGTGAACGCATACGGCATTGAAGCAGGGGCATACTTAAATCCGATAAAATTTATAACTATCGAAGGAAATTACACATGGCTGTCGGCTCATTTTGCCAGCAATAATTTTCAATTGCCCGGAAGGCCTTCACATAAAGCAAATTTACATTTAGAAGCGCATGGCGACTTTAAAAAGAATTTTTTCGGAGGAAGTGTTTTTGGCGATATGCAATACGTGTCTGCTTTACCGGTAAACGCCCAAAATACAGTCTTCATAGCCGAAAGGGTATCTATTAATCTTGGAGCCACGGCAAAACTTTTGCCGAAGGATGGCCGATTCGGCGCCTTTACGCTGACTTTCGCGTCAAAAGATATAACAAACGCTCAAATATACGATGCCCGCGGATTTCCCCTGCCGCGCAGGTCGTTTTTTATAACGCTTGGGGCAAAATGGAGTTGAACCTTATGAAAAAATTATTCGCGTGCTTATCCCTTATCCTTCTCTCATGCGGCGAAGGAGGGCTTTATACAAGGCAACCTTCGGAAATGCCGAACGAAAGCGCGGACGAACATAAGCTCCAGCAAAAATGCACAGAGATTAATCCCTGCAACGTGGATATCACGCGCAACGCGTTTATATTCGGAAGCGATTTCCCCGCCGACGTAATCATTCCCGACATTGAAGGAATGCGCGACACGGCATTTGTGGTTACGGTTTCAAATCCAACAGGAGTCTTGGCGATAGATTTAACCACAAACCCGTTATCCATATCAAAAAAATTTAACGGGCTCATAAGTCCAAGCGGCACAGGCTATCCATCCAGCTTATTTATAATGTCTCCATCGCGCGCGTTTCTTTTGACATCGACGCACGTTATCGACTTTAATCCCACAAACGGAATAGCAAATAAATCGTTACCGCTTTCTTACACAATAGCGTTTTCAGATCCGCTTCCGCTATCCGATTCTTCATCAACCGTGACAAGCCTTGTTCCTTCCTATCCTTCAAGGATTGCCACAATGGATTCAAAATTATATATCACTACATCAAATTATATAAACCCATTATCTCCCGCCGTAGCTGCCCCCGGAACCGTGCTGGTATTTGATGTGTTTGAATCCGACCCGTTCTTAAAAAGCCGGACATATATCGTTACAACGGACTACAATCCAAGCGGAATAACGCCCATCCAAAACGGCGCGCTTGCGGTCACAAATTCCGGAATCAGCGATTTAAGCGGATCGATTGCCGTTCCCAAGACCAAAGCCAGCATCGACATTATAGACGCAGCCACAAACACAATCATCAGCAATATTCCCATGGGAATAGTAGGACTTTCGTTTGACGAAATGGCCGTGGCAAAAGACGGCTCCAAAGCTTTTATTGGAAGCATATCTTACGGAGAAATTTATGAAATAAACCTTAGAAATTTTACAGCCGTTCACGATCACAATTCTCCTATCACCGTAACCGGCAACAATCTTGGCAGCGACTACCTTCCGTCGCAAGCTTTGAATTTTGACGATAGCTATCTTTTCGTTTCAAGTTTCGAACAAAGTGCCGTGTATCCAATAAAAATAGATGGCGAAGAAGCAACTTCTCTTCCAAAAGAATTTACCGTGTGGCCGTTTGTTATCGGCTATCCTTCCCAAGTTTCGGCTGAAAATCCTACCGGAACAAACACGGGAGCTGGGCCAATTGCCGTAAGGCCCGGACGTCCTGGAGAAGATTTCACAGGCGCAGATATTTTTGTCGCTACGGGATATCCCGGGACGCTTGTTGCGATAAACACGAACTATAAAGGCGAGACAAAACTGGCAACCCCTGAAAATCCGGCTCCGACGGAAAATATAGATGAGCCGGCAAGCCCTCCTATAGCTACAGATGTTCCGGAAGATACATCTGAAGATAATGACAAGCTGTATACAGAGCTGACAGTATTTCCAAAGCTAAAAATCGATCCCAAAATTTTTCTGCCCAAGCTTTGCACAGGTTATGCTTCGGCAATTATAGATGTTAAAATATCTCTTGGCGGCGGACGAGGCTTTTTTTCTCTCCCCGATGTCGTCTTAGGGCCTCCCGAACCGCCGGATGGCGATTATGGAGAGGCGGGAGCGGCGGCTTCGATAAACGGCGTCCTTTCTTTGGGACCCGGTGGAAGCATTATTTTGGACACCAAAGAGTGCAAAATAATCGATGGAGAAGGTCCCGATTTTATCGTATTCGAAAACGCTTTCTTTATCGCCACTCCGCAAATTCCAATCTCTTCGCTAGTAGCAACAGCCATAACCGACCCGGAAAAAGTCAGCGTTTTTTCTGAACCGGCAACGGTTAGCGTTAGCGAAGACGGCGTTAATTATTATACATTCCCCTGCGATCCCGAAAAGGCGTCAATCGGCAGTTTCTATGATAAATTGCAATCAAACTGTGCCGGCGTCACGCCTACTTTGGCTGAAAAAGACCCTTTAATTGCAGGCCTTGAAGACGGCGCCGGCGGAGACGCGTTCGATCTTAGCTCAGTGGGATTAAAACAGGCGCGTTATATAAAAATTGTATCCGATGGGACGTTTCAAGTAACGCCGGATCCGGATAACCCGGGCACAGGCCCCGCCGGATTTGATATTGACGCCATATCGATAATTAATGGTAAGATGGGGAAATAAATCTAGCTGTAAGTTTTAAGCTTACAACTTACGGCTTACAACTTACAGTTCTGTGGTCACGAGTTACGATTTTACGAAAATATGAACTATAAAATATTATATATCGCCATGGTTATTTTCTATTCTATCGGCATCTCTCATGCCGCAGAAATAGGCGAAAAAGTGGCGCAACCTAAACGCATCATCTCTCTCAAACCTAACATCACCGAGATACTCTTTGCGCTTGGGGTAGGAGATAAGGTTGTCGGCGTAACAACATGGTGCGACTATCCTGCGGAGGCAAAGAAACTCCCCAAGGTCGCCGACTACATAAGCATAAATTCCGAAAAGGTGATCGCGCTGGAACCGGACCTCGTTATCGGCTCCAAGGAAAACAGCCTGAAAGGCGAGTTCGGTGTCCTTAAGAACGCTCACATCGATACTCTTTTGCTCTCGTTCCGAACGATAGACGAAATGTACGATTCGATAGAAAAGATGGCGGAGGCGGTCGGAAAAAAAGAAGCGGGGAAAAACCTGGTTACAGACATGAGAGCTGTCATCGCGAGCGTAGCGAAGCGATCTCCCGAATCAACACAGGGGACTGCCACGCCCCCTTCCGTGGCTCGCAATGACAGCAACTTACGCACTTACGCACTTACGCACTTACGCACTCTTTTGATCCTCGTCGGCCACCGGCCGCTCGTCGCCGCTGGAGATAACACCTTCTTCGGCGGAATAATAAAGGCGATAGGCGCGGCCAACATCGTAGAAGGAAACACCCCCTACCCTACTATCAACACAGAATTTATCCTGGCAAAGGGACCTGATATAATAATAGACCTCGGCATGGGGAGCGAAGAGACCCTGGACCTGCCCGAAATTATAAAGAAAAAAGTGGTGCGTCTTGACATGTCCGACTTCAGGGCGGGCCCAAGATTGGGAAATGCGATAGAAAAACTTGCTTTGTCATTGCGAGTCACGAAGTGACGAAGCAATCTCCATAACTCACACGTGAGATTGCCGCGCCCCTTCGCCATGTACCATATGATACATGGCTTCGAGGCTCGCAATGACAGAATATCATGAATCATCTAACGCTAAAAAAGTGGCTCATAACTAATCTATTTCTGGTTGCCGCGCTGGCGCTCACCGTTCTGGCCGCGCTTAATATCGGCTTTGAGAAGATATCGGTCTTTTCAACGAACCTTACAGAGACGCAGACGGCCATACTCCTGTATTCGCGTCTTCCAAGGATATTGCTCGGAGCCCTTGTGGGCCTTGCACTTGGCAGCGGTGGCACCGCATTTCAGGCGCTTTTGAGAAATCCGCTTGCCGATCCCTACATCTTGGGGGTTTCGGGCGGCGCGGCACTTGGCGCCGTTATCGCCTACGCGTTCAAGCTCCCCTTTGTGGCCGTTGCCATGACCGCCTTTGCGTCATCTTTTCTGACGATGCTCTTCATATACTGGACCTGCAAATTTCACGGAAAGCTTTCTTCGCATACCCTTCTTCTTACCGGCGTGATATTCAACGCGTTCGCGTTCGCTTTCATAATGCTCATCCATTCCCTTGTGACAATGGAGCAGGCGCACGAGATACTCTTTATGCTGATAGGGAATCTGGAGATAGAGAGCTACCAGATGATCGCTGTTGTAGCTCTGGCTGTGGCGTTTGGATTCATCGCATTGTGCCTGATGTCATCGCGGCTCAATCTTATATCGCTGGGTGACGAGGCCGCCGAAAGTCTGGGCATTAATATCGACGCCACGAGAAAATATGTCTTCTTTGCGGCCTCTTTGATGATAGGCGCCGTTGTATCCGTCAGCGGGCTCATAGGGTTCGTCGGACTCTTCATACCGCACATGGTGAGACTTCTTTTCGGCAGCGACCACAGGCTGGTACTCCCCGCAAGCGGATTTGCCGGGGCGATCTTTCTCGTCTGGTCCGACACGTTCGCGCGAACGATACTTATGCGCGGAGAATTCCAGACCCAGCTGCCGGTGGGAGTGATAACGGCCCTCATCGGGGGGCCCATGTTCGTATATTTATTGAAGAGGCAGATGAGATGACAGCTTCAAGCTGTCATGTCATCCTGAGCCCATAGGGCGAAGGATCTCCCGAACACAATTGAATGAACGGGATTTTTCGCGGAGTTTACCCTGAGCTTTGTCGAAGGGCTTAGAATGACATACGGACGCCTCTAAAAACCTGCTTGTTCTGTCATTGCGAGCCCCGAAGGGGCGCGGCAATCTCTAAGCAAACACTTGATTTATGGAGATTGCTTCGGTCACTATGCTCCCTCGCAATGACACGCCAATGGGTTTTTAGAGGTGCCCATACATTATGATATCATCTGAAAACATCACCTTTGCATATGGAAAAAATCCGATATTGCAAGGCCTTTCATTTCGTGTCCGCGAGGGAGAATGGCGCGGTCTCCTTGGCCCCAACGGCAGCGGCAAGACCACTCTCATTAAATGTCTCTCAAGGCTTTTACGCCCCCAAACGGGCGAGATCGCTCTTAACGACAGGCCTCTGCAAAAATTTGAGCAGGGAGAACTTGCAAGGATCGTCGCCGTCGTCCCGCAGGATTCGAACATCCTGTTCCCCTTCACCGCGTTCGAGATCGTACTCATGGGAAGGAGCCCCCACAAGAGCGCGTTCGGTTTTGAGAATGCGCACGATGTGGCGATAGCCAAGGATGTAATGGAATCTACCGGCACATGGGAGTTCAAGGACCGGCTTATCCAGGAGCTCTCGGGCGGCGAACGCCAGCGGGTCATTATAGCGAGGGCTCTCGCTCAGGAACCAAAAGTTCTTTTGATGGACGAACCCACATCATTTCTGGATATCAAACATCAGCAGGAGATACTTTCTATAATAAAGATGCTTAATAAGGATAAAGGGCTGACCGTGATATCTGCCATGCATGATATCAATGTGGCGCTTGCCTACTGCGAGAACATAATGTTCCTTAAAAAAGGGTCGCTTGTTAAGGCAGGCCCGGCCGGCGAGGTCGTTACCTACGCCAATTTAAAAGATGTGTTCGAGACCGAGGTCTATGTGGGGATAAACGATCTGAGCGGAAGGCCGTTTTACCTGCCGGGTGAAGGGGTTGGGGGATAGGGGCTAAATGAATAGAAATTTTTTAATAGCGATCTTGATATCCGTCGCCATCCACATTGTAGCCATCTCCTTCTCGATCTATTGTAATAGACCGGGTGATGAGCCTTTTGGCGACGGAATATTGAGTGTGGAGCTGGTCGGAAACGGGGGAGACGAAGGGATCGACAAAGACCCCCAAAACACCCCAAATGCCACAAAAAGGGTCGGACCCCTAGAGGGGGGGATGGAAATAAAAGCGGCTAAAAGTGCAAAAACAACGCATTATAAAGACGTCGCAGAAGGCTTTAGTTCAAAAATGGCTCCCTCCAGTGCGCACTCAACCGGCTCTCTTGGGACAGATGGAACAAAGGACACCGACACACTCACCGGCCCCGCCACGGCAGTGGGAAAACCGGGGCTTGGTGCCGGGACAATGTCGGGGAACCCGATTCTTTCAAGGATAAGGAACAAGATTGAACGCTCCAAATACTACCCCCTTGAAGCCAGAAAGAAAAAGATAATGGGCAGAAGCGTAGTATCGTTCAAGATAAAAGAGGACGGAAAGGTGGAAGAGGCGGCGCTCAAGGAATCTTCAGGAGTGGAACTTCTGGACAACGCGGCGCTGGAAACACTTAAAAGGGCGGAACCCCTCCCCTTCTACAAAGAACCTCTGACCATAGCCATAAAGTTCGAGGTGCAATAAGGAACTTAGGCATAACATCACCCCCGGAGTTCCTTATAGTCCCTTGCCATACCCAAATCAACCCGTAAAAATAACATTTGCAACGGTGGGCCTCTTTACCTAATATGCGCCACAATATGGAAAACGTTGAACTTGCCAAGGCTTACGAACCCAAAGGGGTCGAGGATAAATGGTACGCGCAGTGGATCGAAAAGGGTTACTTTACCCCGGACCCGCTCTCCAAGAAACCGTCATACACCATAGTCATTCCGCCACCCAACGTCACCGGCGTACTCACCATGGGGCACGTTCTAAACAATACGCTTCAGGATATCCTGGTCCGCCGCAAAAAAATGCAGGGATTCGAGACTCTCTGGCTTCCCGGCACCGACCACGCAGGCATCGCAACACAAACGGTAGTTGAACGTACCCTAAAAAAAGAGGGAAAGATAAAGCACCGCGACGACCTTGGCCGGGAAGAGTTCCTGAAAAAGACATGGGAATGGAAGGACAAACACGGCGGTATCATCATAAAACAGCTAAAGAAGCTCGGCTGTTCCTGCGACTGGTCCCGCGAGGTCTTCACGATGGACGGCCTCGATCCGCGCCATCCATCCCCGCGCATTAATTACTCCGCCTGCGTTCAAAAAGTGTTCGTAGAACTTTACAAGAAGGGGCTTATCTATCGCGGTAAAAAAATGGTAAACTGGTGCCCGGTTTCCCGAACCGCCCTTTCCGACGAAGAAGTGGTAATGAAGGAGGAGAGCGGTCATCTTTGGTATTTTAAGTATCCGATGGTTGCGTGTCATCCTGAGGGAGTGAAACGACCGAAGGATCTCCCGAACATGGCGCATGGGATCCTTCGCTCCGCTCAGGATGACAAACTCGGTTATATAGTGGTCGCGACCACAAGACCGGAGACGATGCTTGGCGACGAGGCGATAGCCGTTAATCCGAAAGATAAACGTTATAAGGGGCTCATAGGCAAAAAGGTGCTGCTGCCGCTCCAAAATAGACCCATTCCTATCATCGCCGACGACGCGGTCGAACTCGGTTTTGGCACCGGGGCCGTTAAAGTAACGCCGGCCCACGACCTTGTCGACCATGAGATAGGAGTAAGGCATAAGCTCCCCGTTACACAGGTGATAGGTTCCGACGGCAGAATGACCGCGGCCGCAGGCGAAAAGTTCGAAGGGATGGACAGGTTCGAGTGCAGAAAAGCGGTAGTTGTGGACATGCAGGAACTTGGACTCTTAGAAAAGACCGAGAACTATAAACACAACGTCGGCTACAGCCAGAGGGCGGACGTTCCTATCGAACCGATGCTCTCCGAGCAGTGGTTCCTGAAATACCCTTCCGTAAAAGAGGCCCTTAAGGCGGTGACATCGGGCAAGGTGAAGTTCTGGCCTTCGCGCTGGACAAAGGTCTACAGCCACTGGCTGAAGGGTATCCGCGACTGGTGCATATCAAGACAGCTCTGGTGGGGGCATAGGATACCGGCGTGGTACTGCGTAAAAGACGAAGCAGGAGGCAGGAAGCAGGAGGCCGGATGTAAACCTATCGTTTCGATAGAGCGCCCGACCAGGTGCCCTAAATGCGGCGCCACAGAATTTGCGCAGGACTCCGACGTGCTCGACACATGGTTCTCAAGCTGGCTCTGGCCGTTCGCCACAATGGGCTGGCCGAATAAGACTGACCTGCTTAAAAAGTTCTACCCCACGACCGATCTTGTGACGGGTCCCGACATCATCTTCTTCTGGGTCGCCCGCATGATAATGGCCGGCTACGAATTTACGGGGGAACGTCCCTTTGATAACGTCTACTTCACCGGCATCATCCGCGACTCTCAAGGGAGAAAGATGAGCAAATCCCTTGGAAATTCTCCGGACCCGTTGGACCTGATAGAAAAATACGGCGCCGACGGCCTTCGATTTGGCCTCATGCTCGTAGCGCCCAAGGGGCAGGACATCCTCTTCAGCGAAGATCGCATAGACGTGGGCCGCAACTTCATGAACAAGCTCTGGAACGCCTCACGTTTCATTATGATGAACATGGCTGATACATGTCATCCCTGCGAAAACAAGGATCTAGAGCTCCCAAACGAGGTCCCCGCTTTCGCGGGGACGACAGAATTGTCCCTTGCAGATAAATGGATACTCAATAAACTTCAGCATACGATAAAAGAGGTCAACAAGGCGCTAGACCATTACCAGTTTGACGCCGCCTCGCGCGCCATCTATCAGTTCGTGTGGGGGGAATTTTGCGACTGGTATCTGGAGCTGGTTAAGGGAAAGTTAACAGTGAACAGTGAACAGTTAACAGAAGAGCGGAAAGCGGCGCAGGCAACATTGCTGCATGTTCTGGATCATATTTTGCGCCTGCTGCATCCCTACGCCCCGTTCATAACGGAAGAAATATGGCAGAAGCTCCCGCGTCATTGCGAGCCCGCAAGGGCGAAGCAATCCCCCGCAGGAGATTGCTTCGTCGCTGACGTTCCTCGCAATGACACTATCATGCTTGCCGAGTTCCCCACTCCACCAAAAAAGATCGAATTTGAAAAAGAGGCCAAAGAACTTCAAATCGTCATGGACGTCATCGGGGCCATAAGAAATATCAGGGGCGAACACAACGTGAACCCCGGCAAGCAGATAGAGATATCCTTGCGTGTCCACGACAAGGCGGTTCAAAAGAACATAGAAAAGGACAAGAAATATATAATGGACCTCGCACGGATCGCCTCCATCAATTTCCTGACCGCACATGAAACTCCCAAACAGTGCGCAACGGCCGTTGCGGGAAAAGTGGACATATTCATCCCCCTGGCCGGAATGATAGACCTTGGCGCCGAGAAGACGCGCCTTGCAAAAGAAATAGCAAGGATCGAAAATTACATTAAGATGACCGGGGGAAAGCTCTCAAACAAAAACTTTGTTGAACGGGCGCCAAAAGAGGTGGTCGCAAAAGAACGCGAGCGCCTGGGCCAGTCAAAGGCCGAGCTCGAAAAGTTAAGAAAGGCGCTGGACGAACTATGATACGGATAGACAGACTGATAAAGGACGCCATTAAAGAGGATATCGGAAGAGGAGATATCACGAGCATCGCCGTCATTCCCAAGTGGCAGACATCGAAGGCCTTGATGACCGCAAAGGAAGAGATGGTGGTTGCGGGACTTCACGTTGCGGTATTTGTGTTCAAGACGGTCGATAAAAAGATAGAGATCAGAATAAAGGTAAAAGACGGAGAGAAGGTAAAAAAGGGGACCGTTCTGATGGAAGTAAGCGGCTCCACAAGAAGCCTGCTCACCGCCGAACGAACTGCCCTAAATTTCATACAGAGGCTCTCCGGGATCG
>PCWZ01000006.1 GCA_002796305.1 Deltaproteobacteria bacterium CG11_big_fil_rev_8_21_14_0_20_49_13 | reverse complement strand
TCTCGCCCGACCTCCCTGCCAATATCTCCGATAGACTTGCCTGCTGCCTTCAATGCCCCTATCAAATCCCGCTCTCCAACCGTTAACTGCCTGTATCCCTTGTTCATGAACACATGGGTTATCACATCTACCCTCACTTTTCCAAGTGTTGCACTTACTTATTGAGCTGGGGAGTTCAGTAAACAGAAGTTAAGAGGATCATGAGATGGGGCACAGTATCGCTATCGCGAATTTTTCCATCTAGACCATGAATTCACTTAAGCAACCGGTCGATAACGAGGAATATTACCATTATCAAAAGGATGATGACGCCGGAATAGAGTGCGCGTTTGAGCGTGAAACCGCCGGGCCTTTTAAGGGTGCCCCACTGCCACCACGGCACGAACTGCCCCTGCTGTTCGACCGGAAGCTCTTCATCTCCGCCAAAAAGTCCTGCAAACATCCCTCCACCCCGCCGCTTTCTTTGCTTTGTAAACTCTCCACGATGCTGCCCGGAAGGAGTGCCTTTATCATAGGCTATCCCAAGCTCCTTTGCCACCATTGCCTCGACGGCCTCCGAACCAAACATCCCCTGCTTAGGTTTTCTACCTGTAATTATCTCGGACCCGATATCCGGCGGGAGTATCGAAAGATACCAGAGCCTTTCGGATTCGATCCCGTCTTTTATAGACTTCGCCGAAAGAGAGTCTCCTGGCACCAGCTTGCTGAGCAGACCGCCTAACTTCTGGTAAAGAACACCGAAGCGCGCGAACTTTTCGGTCTGGCCGCTGTTGTGTATTATATCGGATATCATCACCGCCTTGGCGTCCCCCTTCTTGACCATCCCGCGGTAGAGGAACTGCTGTATATCGGTAAGCTCAGCCGACTTTTTGGCGGTGCGGTGCATGAACTTGTCGAAGAACGAGCGCCACTGTTCAACGGTCTTGGCAAGAAAACTGGTCTTACCTTCTTTGCCGGCCTCTTCTATCTTCTTTGACTTTTCAAAACGTTCAATAAGCAGTTTTTCGAAATCCGAAAGCTGCCTCTCTTTCGACTTTGCCTCCGGCATCTTTTCATTCGCCACCATCTGACGAATGGCAAGGTAATTCTCGTACGTCTTTTCTTTCACCTCCTCGGCCTTCCCTTCTCTTATCCTGATATTCTTTTCTGACTTGTCCCGAACGCCCTCCCTATGAATATGCTTATCATCTCGGCCCTTGGCATCTTTTGCATCTCCCTTGCCTGTCTGCTCCCGGTTATCGTGGACCACCTTGTTGCTTCCGGGAAGACGAAAGGCCTGCATGGCCCCTTCGGCGCGCGACTGAAAGGCCTGAAGTATCTGGTTAAGACGAGGCGGCACCCTCAAAAAGCCGCTGTCGGAAAGGCGTGTGTCACCTCCCGCCCCCTTTTGGGTCTGTCCGGCCCGCGTTTGATCGACCGTGCTAAAAAGACTTCTATCTGCCTCCGTCCTATCGGCGGAAGAAGCATCTTTTTGCCCCCCTATCGCCCCCGGTTTTTTTTCGTCTGCCATAAATTGAACCCCCATCCTGCTAGGTCACAAGAATATATAACGAAGCGCGAACAAACAAGCTAGAATATAAACGAGCCTTGAAACGCTCCTGCCCCTCATATTTGAAAATTCTGTCCAGCATAGGGTCCTATGCTAGCATATTCTGTGACCTATTGGAAGAACGTTCAACGTGGCGGCCATGTCAGTGACGCTTCACTTCACTTACCGGCAGATCCATACATCTCCTGATATATCCAATATGAACGCATCACCCTTTTGACGTAATCATTGGTCTCTTTGTAGGGTATCTCTTCTACGAACTCTTCATCGGATATCGCGGCAACGCCTTCAGCCTTTAACTCTTCCCTTTCGCTGGCAAGCCATCTGTCCACCGCCTCTTCGCCGGCGTTATAGGCGGCGGCGGAATAGAAGAGATTGTTATTATAATGTTTGGTAAGAAAACCTAAGTAACCGACGCCGGCCTCTATGTTGTGACGCGGGACAAGGAGTTTTTCGACACTAAAACCCTGTTTCCCCAGCATTCGCTCTGCGGTAAAAGGCATCAGTTGCATGAGACCCACGGCCCCCGAAGAAGAAACCGCCTGTGGTTTAAAGACAGACTCTTCCCTCATAATCGACCACGCAAATATTGGTTCTACCTTGTGTCTTGTGGTCGCATCATTGATCAAATGCTTATAGGCCTTGGGATACGCCCCCTCAAGGACCCATTTCTGACCCTTTGTCGATGCGTCGTGACTAAAGCGGCCTCTGGCCAGCCTGTTCACAACGTCCCATGAGTCGTTCCTCTTGGCAAGGTTGTATGCCTCCTGCCAATTGACCATCTTCCTCTTATTTGCCGCAAAGTAGTCGGAGAGTTCCTGGCTCACAAGTTCGCCAAGCCCTAACTTATCCAACTCGTATGCTACTTCCAGACCTTCAATGTCGCCGTCGATATCGGAGACATCGTTGTTTTCGCCGTTCGTTGGCTCATCTTCATCGCCTAAGGAGATGGGGAAACAGGTGTTTAACTTCCTGGATGCAAGGATGCCATAATAACCGGATGGCTGGTGTGAAAGAATGTCCCCGTAAACGGACCTCGCCTCTGAAACCTTTCCTGCTTTTTCCAGAGAAACGCCGCGCCAGAAATTTGCCCTGTCCCTATACTTGTTAGAACCTTTCTTTTTCAAAACCGCAAATCTAGAGATCGCCTCTTTGTATTTACCGCTCTTATAGGCGCACCACGCCAGATACCAGCTTACCTGATCCTTTTGATAACGCGACGACAACCTTTGCAGGCGCTCGAAAGTTTCGCCGGCCTTTTCGTAATGTCCGCCGTCAAGATACAAGAACCCTATCTTAAAAAGGGCCTTGGTCCTTGTCTCCTTTGCCTTGGGGTAAAGCTCCATTACCTCCTCATGCACAAGAATTGCCTCGGCATATCTCTCCAGACGGGCAAGGGATGTGCCAAGGTATTCAAGTGAGCCGAGGCGGCATTGCTTATATTCGGAGGTCTTTTTAAAGAGCCCGGCCGCGACGTCAAAGCGTCTGCCTTTAAAATATGCCTTGGCAAGGTCATATTGATTCTCGGGTGTCTTTGGCATCCCCTCAAGGACCTTCATCCTCTTGGCGGTCTCGGTGGCGACATCCGTATAATTAAAACGCTCGCCACCTGTCTCTATCTTCATCAGCATGTTCGTGATATATTTTTGAAGCAGCGGATATTCGCCATCACACTCCTTTAGATATTTCCTGGCATCATTCAAGCTCCCTTCCCGGTAGGACGAATAACCAAGAACGAACAGTTTCTGACACGGGGCAAAGCTTTTCCACTTCTTGCCAAGCGCCTCTATCTCTCCAAAGATGGAAGAGACGCTCGCCTGTGCGTGAACGCTTAATATTAATAATATTATTATCAGAAGCGATTTTTTCATTTCAAAACCCGATCATCCTGTCTGCCCGCCTGCCTCTTGGCGGGAGCTTGCCGAAGAACGAATATTTCGTTCATGACTCGGCATGCTCACCATGAACGGATATTTCTTGACGATTGCACGATAGCTAAGGTAGCATTATCGCATTATATATGCAAGGCTCGGCTCCGGTCAAAATAATAGTCGGCGTCTTAACATCTGATAAGGACCTCAGGGACCATTCGACTCACCTATTGTCCGACAAGCTCGGAGAGATCGACTACGTTTCGCAGTGGTATTCGTTCAGCTCGAACATCTATTCCAACGAAATGGGTGAAAATCTCTTTCGCTCCTTTGTATCATTCAAAGACCTTATCCCGCCTGAACAGCTTTACAAGATAAAGGAGATGGCGATCAAGGTCGAGGAAAAGTTCAAGGTGAGCAACAGGAGGCTTGTTAACCTAGACCCCGGCTACATCGATCATTTCAAGATAGTCCTTGCCTCTAACAAGTTCGCCGCTCACCGCATAGCGATAGCCAAAGGGTGCTACGCAGACCTCCTCATGTACTACGCAAAGGGAAAATATAATCCCCTTCCGTGGTGTTATCCCGATCTTTCAGGCGGAACCCACGATAAAGACATGCTTGAGATAAGGCGGATATTCAAGGCAGACAGGTCTATTTAAAACTGATGCCGTTCAAGTTCGGCGGGCTCCACTCATAGACTATTCTCGGACGATCTTTTCCAGATTCTTTTTTGAGCAAATATCCTGCGACCAGCGGAAGACTGACCGACGGTTCAACGAAGGCCATCTGATGCGTGGCCTCCTTGCTCACCTTCCCCCAGCTTGTGGCCTCTGAAAGTGTGGAACCGGAGAGACCTCCCCAGTGAGGAACGTCGGTGGTTAATTGGATAGCGTAGCGGTGGCCGCCGGTATCCTTGTCAAAGATGTAGCTCATGACGACCGAGTCGTTTATAAAATTCTTTGGAACGCCACCGGCAATGTAAACAGCCGAGGTGCATTTGGATTTAACGACCACCTGGGTCAGTTCATAATTATCCTGTATGGAATCTATGGTAACGCCCTTGCGGCCTTCCTTGAGACATCTGTTGTAATGCTCGGTAAGGCCGATCCCTATGCTTGAATCATTAATTGCGGGGGCAAATATGGGAATACCGCATTTGCGGGCGGTAACCAATATCGACTGATCGTCATCCACCGTTTCAGAGAGGGCTTTCAAAAACATCCTGCTCGAATAATTCCCAGGCTTTAGGGAGTCCGCAAATTTGCCGATGCCACAATCGGTCTCCCAGAACTTTGATTCATCAACATAGGTGTCGTAGATGCGGTCGATGTATAGATCGCGAAGCTTCGTGTCGTCGGCGTCGGGGCTGCCGACATAATGCATGTAGCCCTTTGCCTGATAATAGTCCTGATACATTATCGCGCCGGTAGAAACTATGGCATCAACAAGATTGAAATCAATAAGGTCGCGGATGACCTTACGGAGGCCTGCGGCTATCAAAGGGCCCGCTAGGCCCAAAATGATCGTCGGGCGGTCCTTGTCGGTCGCCATCTTCTCCCAAACTTCGGCGCATTCGCCTATCCTTCTCGCCTGAATGGACGCGCCCCTGAAGGCCGTGACAAGGTCGTCGATCCCATTCACCGCGCAGAGATCGATGGGTTCAACCGGAGTTGAAAGCATCTCCCGTTTCTCTTTGTGTTGAGATGAAGTGAGCTTACAAAAGATACCGACATCCGTTATCTTATTTGGATCTGTTTTTTTTGTACGCCGCCGTTCCATACAAGGTAATGATAAAACAGAATATGCCGAATAAGGCAACAAAAACCGACCCGTTACCGGATTTTTCTCCGATGTCCGCACCGCATCCGCCGCTTGAGGAGGAAGATGTACACGTTCCGCTGGTGCAGGTCTGGCCGCTCTCGCAATCGTCGTCTGTCGTACAGCTTCTGACAACGCAGATATTGCTCTGGCATATTTTTCCATATTCGCAGTCAGAATCCGTGTCACAGGAGCCGGTCGTACCGTCCTCACTGGGGTTGTTGGGGGCACAGGTCGCGGCGGTAACGTTCGTAACAGAATCCGCCGCATTCAATTTGCCGTAGCCCCAGCTGTTATTGGGAACGGAACCGGTAAAGGAATCTGTATCGGCATATGTCTCAAGAAAGTTCTTGATCGTGGCCGCCTTTAGGCATCCGTTCTTATTGAGCATGAGCGCAACGGTCCCCGCAACGTGCGGCGATGCCATGGACGACCCTTGCATCTTGTAATGTGTGGTGTCGCCTTTCTGGCTGTCTGATGCCGAGACCGTGCTCGCCATCGTGGAAACGATAGGTTCTCCCGGCGCCGTCACCTCCGGCTTGGTCCTGTTATCTGCCGTGGGGCCGAGACTCGTGAACGTTGAAAGATCGTCCACGATGCTGTGTGTAAGACTTTTCTGATACTGTGTGCCGGCAAGGCTGGTCCACGCGTCACGTGCCATGTATGAACCGACGGCAACCACTTTGTTGGCGGTGGCCGGTATTGTCATTGTGTAATTGCTGTCACCGTTTACATATGTGTAACCCAAGGCATCGTTGGTGCCGTAGAGGTTAAAGGCATAGGTAAAGATATTATAGTAGACACTGTCATAGTATAGCCAGGCGTTGCCGGTGCAGGCGCCGGTGAATACAAGGTCGAACGAATACTGGCCAAGTATCGATGATGTGGACGCCGTGACCTTGGCTATGGCGTGCTGTTTTCCATTCAAGGCGTTCGGGGAGTCGGTGAAATTTACGTACATGCTCACAACGCCGTCGCCTACCGGCTCGCTCTGGTTGGAGCCGCCCGCCGAGATCGGAGTCATTTGATAAACAGGCGTACTCCCCTTATATGCGTTTATCCCGATGGTACAGCTACTACCGCTTGCGAGCCAGATATCGACGTATGTGCCGCCAAAGTATAAAACAGGGTCGTAACCGCTCTGATAACCGCCAAGGAACTCGTAGGCATAACCGCCGGAAGACTGGCTTATCGTGGCGTGGATGCCTGCATAGGTAGAGCTCTCAAGTATCCCGGCGTTCTCGTTCCCTGCGGCGTTGACTATCGCGCGTCCCTCTTTTTCGGTGGTGCCGCTCTCCGTTAAAAGGCCGTCGAGCGAGCTTTCAAAAAGCGATGTCCCATCGTGCGCACCGAGCGATGTGCCGATGGAAAGATTAACAACAGCAGGCATCTTTGGCGACTGGGCCTGGGCCTTTCTGAATATGTAATTGACGCCGTCGGCGACGCTGGTCGAGAGCGCCGTAAGATACGCATTATAGGTGCTCCCTTTGAGAGAAGGCTCGTTCAATTGCACGGAAATGATCTTGGAACTCGGCGCAACTCCTGTGTAAGTTGCGTTGGCACCTGCGGCAATGCCCGTAACGTGAGTTCCGTGGCCTGCCGAACTTGCATCGGGTGAGCTGGCGCAAGAGCCGTCGGTAAGCTCATCGCCCGTATATTCTTTTCCGTTGCTCCCTACTATCTCGGCAACACCGCCGCCGCCGTTGATGTTCTGGTCCCAGTAAGAAAGTATTTTTCCGGCAAAATCGGCGTGTTCGCAGTCTATTCCGGTATCGACAACACCGACGATGACACCGCTGCCATTAAAGGCGCCGCCTGTATAATCGGCCCCGCCGCCGGCCTGGACCTGATCGACCTTCGTAGGGATCCTTGCATAGTTCATCTTGGAATCCATTGGCTTTGCCGACTCTATATAGACCACCTCATCAAGGGCTCCTATCTTTTCAAGAGTATCAACGGGGATCGAGGCGGTCATTATGTCGCCTATTATCGACCTTACCGTGCCGCCTTCGTTCTCAAGAATACCCTTAACTATCGGCACAAAAGAAGGATCCGAAACCTTTATGAACCCGTCGGCCATAACGACGCCTTCCATGGACTTTACACCGAAGGCCTTCATTGTGGTTGCGGCCGCTTTAGGATTTGCCATCATCTCCTGAAAGAACGGATCGACCTTTGTCTCTGCGAACGCGACGCTCGAGGTTAAAGCCGCGAACAGAAAAAAACCTATTAACTTATTAACCTTTAAACCTTCTAACCGTTTTTTCATGTCGTCTCCGATTGCATGTCATTCCGAACGAAAAGCGAGGGATCCCGTTCGTGCAACTGTTCTAACTGGATCCTTCGCCTCCGGCTCAGGATGACCGTCTAGGTGGCGGTCATTTAATGATCCCGGGGCCTTTTTTTACGCCCACCTTTGGTGTAAGCCTCATCGCTCCTTCTATGTAGTCGACGAACTCGACCTTCGCCAATTCATCGATATGTTCCATCGGTATGCTTCCGGTAACGATAGAGCCCTTGTCCTTATAAGGAATGACGCTCCGATGCTTAAAACCTATGATATCAAAGATTATCTTTTCGGCCTTCTTCACAGGAACGGTCGTCCTTACCATCACTTCTGCTTCGGCCTTTACCGCCTTTTGCCACTCAAGAAAACTATCTCTGGCCACCATATCAAGCTTGTCCCAGCCGATGAACGGCGCCTTTTCCTTTGCAATGACGGAGATGCTCACCACCAGCGCAACCACGAGGAATATCATCTTTTTCATGCGCGATTTTATAGTCTATGAAAGTTGAAATTGCACGGGAAAAGTGGAAAACTAGCTTCTCCTTACCCATTTTCCGAAACCGGCCGCACCTGTAACGTCCTTTTCTGTATCGAATATGACTTCGCCCCTTAAAATGGTCTTTATTATCTTGCCCGTGAGTTGCTTTTCGTGAAATGGCGTCCACTTTGCCTTTGAGTGCATCTTGGCTGCGTCCACCTTCCACTTCTTCTTGGGGTCTATCAGGACGATATCGGCGTCACTCCCGACACTTAACGAACCTTTTTGCGGATATAGACCAAAACGTTTTGCGGCGGCGGTGCTCGTGATCTCGACAAGCCTTGCCAAGGTGATGCGCTTCTCCTTGAAACCCTCGGAGAAGATGAACGGAAGCATCAGCTCGACGCCCGGCATCCCGCCGTAATCTGTCCATGCGCTTCCTGTATCTTTTTCCGCCGGCTGGCACGGTGCGTGGTCGGTGGCGATGAAGTCTATCGTGCCATTTTCAAGACATTCCCACAGGCGTTCTCTGTCTTTCTTCTCCTTTACAACGGGGGCGGTCTTTATGAGCGAGCCGTACTTTTTGAAATCGCTGTGCGTAAAGGTTAGATAATGCGGGCAGGTTTCGGTTGAGATATCAAGGCCGCGCCCTTTCCATTCTTCGATGATATGCGCCCCGACGCCCGAGCCTAAGTGGACTATATGAAGCTTTACCTTCGTCTGGTTGGCAAGACCTATCGCAAGCGCCACCCCATCCTTTTCAGCGGGTTCGCGTCGTGAAAGATAGTATGAATGCATGTCATCCCCGTGGAAACGGGACAGTTTTGTCATTCCCTCAAAAACGGGAATCTCTGGTATATTTGCGAGATCCCCACTTTCGTGGAGATGACATTTCAATTCCTGCATCCGCTCATAAATCAGCTTGCCGTTCTCGGCGTGCACGCCGACAAGGGCCCCTATCTTACGCGCGTACTGCATGATCTGGCCCAGCTCTATAAAACTTGGCGCCCTGAACGAATCCATTCCGGATATCATGTATGTCTTGAAACCGACGACGCCCGCCTCCCAAAGTTCGTCCATTG
>PCWZ01000005.1:8893-9106 GCA_002796305.1 Deltaproteobacteria bacterium CG11_big_fil_rev_8_21_14_0_20_49_13 | reverse complement strand
GGTCACTACGCTCCCTCGCAATGACACGCCAATGGGTTTTTAGAGGTGCCCTCTATTAAATTTTTACTGGTTGTCTTTAGCACAAGTGCACGCAACAATTTAATTTCTACCGACTTCGTCGATAAAAATTAAATTGACGATGCTATAGTATATGAACGAGGTTCCCGCTTACGCGGGGATGACATGTCATTATGTTAATAGTCCAAAAATATG
>PCWZ01000005.1:7058-8865 GCA_002796305.1 Deltaproteobacteria bacterium CG11_big_fil_rev_8_21_14_0_20_49_13 | reverse complement strand
CATCAAAAAAGTAGCCGAACATGCCGTTGCCACGCAGAAGGCTGGGAATAAGGTAATAGTGGTCGTTTCGGCCATGTCGGGAGAGACAGACCGCCTTTTGAAGCTGGGCAGTTCAGCCTCTTCCTTGACGGGAGATGGTGGCATTGAAAGAGAACTAGACGCGCTGGTTGCCACCGGAGAGATGACCACGGCGGCCCTGACCGCTATCGCCATCAAAACGCTTGGAGTTGCCGCTTTGTCGCTTAACGGTTTTCAGGTCCCCGTTGTCACCGATTCGGAGTATCAGCGCTCAAGAATGAAATATATCGATACCGCCCGCATTGAACGCGAGCTTAAAGATGGAAAAATAGTGGTCGTCGCCGGATTTCAGGGGGTGGATAAAGAGGGTAATATAACCACCATCGGTCGCGGTGGTTCCGACACTTCGGCTGTGGCAATGGCATCCGCCTTAAAGGCCGACTGGTGTGAGATATATTCTGACGTAGACGGGCTTTTTAGCGCCGACCCCAATCTTTGCAAGGGTGCAAGGAAGATCGATAATGCTTCGTATGAAGAGCTCCTTGAAACGGCCGGGGCCGGGGCAAAGGTCGTTCACATGCACGCGGTGGAGCTTGCGGCAAGGCAGGGGATCAACCTTCATTTGAAGAGGTCGCCCTCTATTGATGGCAGGGCCGAAGATCAGGGGACCAAGGTCACGCGCGAAGAGATAAACATGGCGGACGTGCTTGTCTCTACCGTTGCGCATACGTCGAACGAGGCGAAGATTTCGGTAAGGGCGGTGCCGAACATGACAGGTCTTACCGCGCGCCTCTTTGAGCCGCTCGCCAAGTTCAATATAAACGTCGATATGATAGTAGAGAACGTATCATCGAACGGCACGTCCGACGTATCATTTACCATAGCCAAGCAGGACCTGAAAAAAACCATGCAGCTGACCGAGAACGTTGCCAAGGAGATAGGTGCGGGGAAGGTCGAGATGATGGGCGATGTGGCGAAGATATCGATAATAGGCGTCGGCATGAGGTCACACGCGGGCGTTGCCGCCAAGATGTTTCGAACCCTCGCAAAAGAGGGAATAGACATCCAGATGATATCCACTTCTGAAATAAAGGTCTCGGTAGTTGTGGATAGTAAATATGTCGAAAAGGCGGTCAATGCGCTTCATTCAATTTTCATTTCCTCCCCTTTGTAGGGGGAGGTCAGGTGGGGTAGACAATGCTCCGTTTTCTGGGCTCAATAATAGTGATAGTCCTTGTTTCCGGTTTTTACAATATTTACCAATTCGCGGATAAACCGAATGATAATAGACCGTCGAGCTTTTCTCTTGATTCGATCTCACCCGTAACTCCCCAAGAGGCCATCCTCCTAGGCCAAAAACTCGACATCAACGTGGCTTCCGTAGCCGACCTCGAGGTCATTCCCGGCATCGGCCCTTCGCTTGCCAAAAGGATAGTAGAATACCGAAACGCCCACGGGCCATTCAGGTCAATTGAAGAGTTAGATCCTGTAAACGGTGTGGGCCCCAAGATCCTCGAACGACTCAAAATTTACCTCAAATTGTAGTTATCCGACTGCTATATAATGCATTCAATATTTAGGCATGTTTTTTGCCCGCTAGATCCTGCTACGCAATGAAAGATAATCTCCGATCGTCAGATCAAGGTCTTTTAAGATGCTTCTTATAAGGCCGCGTCTAAGGTCTTCGCCTTTATGAAATGGAACAACCGTTGAACACCCATCTTTGTGAGCCATGTAAACGTGGCTGCCGGTCTGCCTTATTTTCTTAAAACCGACAGATTCAAGGGCA
>PCWZ01000005.1:0-7025 GCA_002796305.1 Deltaproteobacteria bacterium CG11_big_fil_rev_8_21_14_0_20_49_13 | reverse complement strand
GGCGCGGCAATCTCCCGCAAACACTTGATTTATGGAGATTGCTTCGTCGCCTGCGGCTCCTCGCAATGACAGAGTGAGTAGTTTATAGAGGTGCCCTTAAGTTTAATTGTGAGTACTTGGTCTATTATAATAGATTGAGATGCAAGGCAATGATTATCTAAAAAAAGCATTATTTATCAAGTGCATGGGTAGGTCGTAAGGTTTGTCGGTTTTGCAGGTCCTATTATTTCAAAAAATTCAGGGTCAATATCTAATAATATCAATAGGTTAAGTGGGTCATATAAAAAAGCACGCAACTTATTAAGGAATTGCCCGATAACCCTAGTGGAGGCAAAGGGCCTTCAGAGTTTTGAATATTTAATAGGCGATTTAAGGGGAGAAAAAAGAAACAAAGGAGAAAAATTTATGTTGATAACATCAACGGCAGGAATATTGGCAATGGCAGCGGTTGCCCAGGAGGAACCGAAAGCATCGGCAGAGAGTTTTATGAATGCTGTGGTGGATAACGCCCCAGCAGCCCCAGCGTCGGCACCTGCGCCAGCGGTCGCTCCCGCTGCTGATGTTCCAGCAGCGGCCGTAGAAGATGCCCCGGCTATTCCCGGTGCTCCTTCTATTGAAAAAAGAAAAGTAAAGATGCAGAGCGGCAAGGTAGTTGAGATGACACTGGCCGAATTTACAGCCGCAATGCATAAAGCTAGCGTAGTCGATGCAGATATTACCAAGGCTTGGGATAAACTCCCAATAATTTCAATAATGGAATCTCGAGATACGTTTTACATCAAAGTTGCCGGTGGCGGTACGCCGTCAATACCTGTTGAAAAAGATGCGGAAGATTTTGAATCAGTGCCAGGGTTCATTCCCCAGCTTGGTATTGGATACAGGCTGACGGGTCCGGGTTTAACAGTAAGCGCCGGCGGTTATATGGACTTTTTAGTGAATCTGAGGCGTTACAGCAAACAAGATGGCAGCATGATGGAGGATAGCAAGCTAAGGATCGGTGTTGGTCTTGAGGGGACCATTGGTTATTGCGGAGATGTAGGCGGCGGCGTTTGTTTGGGAGGCGAATTTATTGCGGGTCTCGGTGGTTTGATGAATGTCACCGGAGTCGATGATGGCAGTAAGGAAGGCAAATATCCAAATCTGCTGGCTGCCAAAATTGGCTTGAGGGGAATTCTTCAGCTTAAGGGCGTGGAATTATTCTTACAATACAACCCTACATTTCAAATAGAAATAGGTGGAAGCAAAAAACAGTACGAGCCAATTCATATGATTACGGCGGGAATTAATATTCTGACGTTTTGAATAAGCAGGTAAATTTCATACAAGGGGGAGCGCTTTTATGAAAGGAGTTTCAATTATGAAGGTAACGATCAAAATGGTGCTGGTAATGGTGATAGGAGTTGTGGCTATTGCTACAACGAACATCGGCCGAGCATGGGCAAGCGTCTCCAGCGACAAGGTTTGCACCGTGGAGACCGAGGATGGCAATAACGTCGATAACTCTCTATGGAGATACCAGAACGCGTTCAACCATAAAAACCCTGATAAGGTCGGATGCGAGAACGGCATCAAATTTGATTCAGATGTCGATCAGATCACCATAAGGGTGCCGGTGGTCCTTAATGCAGCCAATCAGGCAACAGGCGAGTTCGTCCTTGGGTCCGATGAGCATCGCGTTACCTTGATAGTTGATGATTACACAGACTTTGAACTTGGCCTCATAAAGGCCGGCATTGATGTCTCGAACTCCGAAGAGCCCGGAGATGTCATCACCGAAGAGGGCGAAAACCTTGGCAAATGCGCTGTTTATATCAAGGCAGAACAGGTTCGCCTGAAAAATATCTTTATTAAAGGCAGGATCGGAACAAATGCCAACGGTATCTGTATCGATGCCATTAACGTTACTCTCGACGGAGTCACGGTCGCTTATAACGACCTTGACGCGATCAGACTTTCGGCAAAGGCCACTCATTTGACGTTTAAGGGCGAGCTGAACCAGCTTGCATTCTCAAGGACCGGTCTTTACGCACAGGGAACTTGGGATGCCGCTCGTTCGATGGCCCTTCCATTTGGGAACCCTGAAATTGCAGACAATCTTGATCTTGTAGAAAATGGAATGACCAACATGCTCCTTCCTGTAAATGCATATATTTTACCCGAAACTCTCATGATGTATGAAGAGAGAGATACCAATAATCAGCCCACGGGTAAGTATACTGTTAATGGTTTTATCTACAATTGTCAGGCGACCATTGTGAATAATGTGGCCACATGTCTGGATGGTTCAGCTGCACAGGTGGTCCAGGCCAAGAAGGTCATCATTTACAAACAGGAAGAATCCACGGAAGAGGACCTTGGTGCAAGCCTTGGTTTAAGAAGGCTTTCAAGTAAGGTGGCAGAGGTAGATATCGGAACGCAGAACATCATTGGGAGGTTCGAATTTGCCTATGACAAGGCGGTTCAAAAGACATCAAAGATATTCCTAATACCTGTTCTTGAAGAAGGTCTTGTCGGCTCAGCGACAAAGGTGTTCGGACTTAAGCATCAGCTTACAGGTTCCGCAGGAAACCAGTCGCCTGACGGCACTGCAACGTACTTTTTCATGAACATCTCACAGTGCGCTTTCAACCTCACGGGCGTTGATCCCACAAGAGATACGGACATGGACGGTGTATATGACGTGGTCGAAGCCGGCACGCTTAAACCGGGAGTTCCCGCATCAGAAAAGGGAACGTGTGATTGCTACAAAACGGTCAGCTGCTGGACAAAATATGACACGGACGGTGACGGTATAGGTGACGGCGCCGAATGGGGCGCTTCGGTCACGCCTATTAACAGTGATAATGAAGGCATGGCGGACGTTAACGATACGGACAGCGATAACGACGGTATTCCCGATAGCGCAGAAGACAGGACCAGAATGTACAACCAGTCATGGCCCGCGTTCTTCCATTACTCCGGTCAGATATACGGCGCTTTGAACGACGCCATTTACTCCCTCCCCGACGGCAAGCCAGGCAAGTGCGATCTTTCGAACAAGAAGGATGTAGGAGCGGTATACGGCTGGTATGTAATCGACGCAGATGGTAAGCCCGTCCCGGCCGGAAAGACAGTGCCGGCAGGCCAGACCGTTGAACATCTTGTATGCCTCAATTCAAGCCTTGATATAAATAAGGATTTTAACGGTCAATATGACGGAAGCAGGGGCGAGACCAATGCCAAGGTGGCGGATACGGATGATGATGAGATATGTGATGGCCAGGGCGTAGGATGTCCCAAACAGGAAAAGGACTACCTGAATGACAGATGTCCTGAGATGAATAACGAAGCGGGCGCTGACTGCGCGCCCGGTTGCATAGAGAACGAAGTGATCATGTCTGTGGACCCGTCTTATCTTGAAAAGGATGCGAACGAGATCCCGGTGCTTAAGCTGAAGGATGCCTTGGATAAGGACGGTCAGGAATCTAAGGATGGAGTAGCCGACCTCTATCAGATAAAAAACTGGCAGCTTATCATGTCTCTTTGCAGCAATAAAGATACCGATTTTGATGGAATTCCCGATTGTCTGGAAAGGGATTTTGGACAGTGTCAGCCTACGGCGATATCCGGCGCACAGCTCGACCCTTATAATAGTGATACGGACGGCGACGGCATAAAGGACGGCGTTGATGACGATCCGTTCGGCGGTGCCGCAGGCAACGACCTCTATAAGATATTCCTCTTCAGGCCGGTCCTGGCGTGTTATGTCGATCGAGATAAGGATGGACTGCGCGATTGCGAAGAAGATAAGGATTGGGATGGCCAGTATAAACCTTCCATTGATACAGTTAATAAAGAAGAAGCAAAGCTTAACGAAACAGATGTGCTTGACGACGACAGCGATGATGACGGGTTGACCGATCTTGATGAAGTGAGATTCAGTGAGACCAACCCGCGCTCATCTGATTCCGATCAGGATGGTCTTAACGACAAGCTGGAAATAATGAATCTGAATGATAAACAATACGATAAGACGACATTTGCGGAACAGGGTTGTCTTGAACTGGTCATGAATCCTAAGGGCGAACCCATGGGTGAAGCCGGCCTCCAGGATACCGATCCATGGAATCCGGACACGGATCAGGACGGCCTGAAGGATGGTGCAGAGGTGAAGATAGGTACGAACCCGAACAATAAGGACAGCGACGGCGATTCGATAAGTGACGGAGTTGAGACAAAGGGTAACGTTAACGGCAACTGGCCGTGGTATGACGACGTTATGCAGCAGTTGATACCTCCCGCAAGCGGAAGCTATGACTTCAGCCAGAGCAACCCATGCTCGGCCGATACAGATAAGGACGGAATAGCCGACAATATCGAAGTAGCTGGCGGCGGGTCACCTTCACTCTCCGGAGTAGGATGCCTCGTTGGCAGCGGTCAGGGTACCTTTGGCGTAGATTCAGACTGCGACGGTCTGCCCGATAATTTCGAGGCTGCCATTGGTTCGGATCCCACAAAGAAAGATACCGACGGCGACGGCCTTGTTGACGGTTGTACGGATACAACGGAAGACCCGAACAAGGGTGACGGCGAAATGTGCTACCATGTGAAGAATCAGCTCTGGACAGAGACCTCTCTCAATACGGAACAGAAAGAATCTGACCCCGGCAAGATGGGTGATGATACCTGTGAGAACTACGGGATGGATACGGCGAATCTCAAGGGCGTATATACAGATACACCCAGCGGGAACTTCTGCGGGATCACTGTAGGTATCACCTGCGGTTCGGATACGGACGGCGACGGCCTACCCGATTATTATGAAAAAGAGTTCGGCACGATACCGAACAATCCTGACAGCGACGGCGACGGAATAATCGACGGTATCGAAACAGGCTGGGTGATTGCGGTAGAAACAGCCTCCGGCTCGGGAGTGTACCTGCTCAAGACGCAGAAGGGTAAGACGCTGCTCTCAGGTTCGATGACGAACCCGAACGATCCGGACACAGATAAGGACGGACTCTTTGACGGATTTGCAAGCGCGACCAACTTTGAAGACAAGAACTGCAACGGTAAGGTCGATATAGATGAGAATATGAATCCTCTTGAATCCGATCCCCGAAGCGGAGATTCCGACGGCGACGGCAACCCCGATAAGGACGAGTTCTGCAGCGACGGAGTCTGCGGATCTTCTGGAAACATCGCCCGCATGACCACAGGTCAAAAGAGCGGTTGCGGTAACATAGGCGGTGCAGGTGGCGAAACGTGGGGTATGACCCTCATGTTCGCAGGCATGCTCCTCGCGACCCGCGTGGTTGGAACAAGGATGAGAAGAAAAGAGAAAGCCAAATAACGTGATTCGTAACTCGTGACTAGTTACTAGTCACAGATCACGAGTTACGGTAATTCTAACTCCCCCAAGGGCCCCGGATGTGTCGAAAGACCGCCGGGGCTTTTTACTTGTGCTATCGTGAAGGTTGATTTTATCAATAAATAGGCTTCGTAGGCGTCTTCGTCGGAATATATATGTACGATCTCGTTTCTTTTTTTGACCATTAGCGAAAATATTTCTTCATTTTCCTTGGATATTAAGCCGATATTAAACGCCTCTTTGAAACAACTTAAAGGCGATACCGTTTCAATTCCTTCTTCGACAAGTATCTCTTTCAACGTTTTTCACATCGTTTCAAAGGTGTATTCAAATCGCTTCGTGACGATCTCAACGAGCACATCGTTATCATACTTTGTTTCAAAGTCTTTCGAAACAGCTTCGGTCAGCTTGTTCAGGCCCGCTTCAAATTTCTCAAAAGTCCTCGACAATTTTTTCCTTCGTGCCATATCTTGATCTCCTTTAACGCCTCTTGCCGTATTTTTTTGCTAACGGTAGAAAAATCAACAAGGTCGATCTTTTTCAATCCCGCAGTATTATTATTCACATCCTCTTCGATCTCAACGAAATCTTTTGCCGATATGGCCGATCGTGACAAAATGCCGATATCGACATCCGAACCGCGGACCGTTTCGCCGGTGGCATGACTACCGAACAGGAAAACTATGCAATCGTCCTTTGATATCCTTGCAAAAACAGCATTCAATATTTGGACTTTCTCTTTTGTCAGAAACACATGTCTTGGCTATCAAAACCATCCACTATCGGCAAGCAAAAACACTTGCTTACATTTTCGCGATAGCACAAGATAGCACGAGCGCGCGAGCTTACGCGGTTTTTTTAAAGACTTCTTTGCCTGTGTGGGTAACTTCTTCCCAAAAAATACTTCTATCACCGTTCTTGGCTATTTCTTTGGGGGTGTAGCCGATCACTTCGAGTGGCGCGTCTACGTTGAATGTGGCGCGTGAGAGGATTTGTAGCCGTTCTATCGGAGGCCACTTAACAAGATCTTTTGAAATTACAACAAGGTCTATATCGCTACCCGCATGGACCTTGCCTGTGGCATAGGAACCATAAACGATAACTTTAAGCGGTCTGATGCCAATTTTACCAAGCTCCACGACATATTTTTTTATGGCAGGCCTTATTTTAGATAGCTTGTTTTTAGCCATTCAAAAAACTCCTTCGTCTGCTTGTATAATGTTTCGGTGAACCTTTGGCTATATTGTTTGTACAGCTTAAAGACATCTTCCGGATATTTTGTGCCAATGTAGTGTGGAGATAGTGAAAGCAACCATTTCATACGTTCTTCTGGGATATTTATTTTTGCTTGCTGACAAAGCAACTTAAAATTATGGGTCCTTAAAGGAATATCGTTCGTTTTTTCCTGAATGACAGCCTTAAAAAGCTTTTCGACGGCCTGATGGCAGAAGTGTGCGGCATAATGGGGGCGTTTTTTATTTTCAAGTATTTCTTTAGCGAACTCCAAATCGTTCTTTGCCAGCTCAAGCCATGTTAATGTTTTGCTTTTCACGCGGCCTTGATAACAAATTAGGTCCCCAATAGCAAATAAAAAGGCCTAGAGCACGAACTCTGCGATAGCACGATAGCACGAACTAGACCTTCCGCGCATGTGGAGGCAGGTTGACGCTGGCTA
>PCWZ01000004.1:1955-11880 GCA_002796305.1 Deltaproteobacteria bacterium CG11_big_fil_rev_8_21_14_0_20_49_13 | reverse complement strand
ACCCGCCAGCCAGATGCGGTTCGCTAGGCGCTTACGGAACACTAACCTGTTTGATAGCCTGCTGAATTAGCGTGGTTTTTCCAACCTGTCTTGGGCCTGATATCACCTGAATGAACCGTTTTGGCTCATTAATACGTTTAACTATACCTTGTAAATATGAACGATTATACATGGTTAGCCCCTTCATTACAAATTGCTCAATTACTTGAGTAATTATACTCAATATGGCTCGTTATGTAAATGATTTTTTAATAAGGTTCAAATAACCGAGTGTTTCTTGCAGATCTTGGCGAAGGCGGTAATGGCCTTGTCCAAGTGTTCTTTGGTGTGGGCGGCGGAGACCTGTGTGCGAATGCGCGCCTCCCCCTTTGGAACGACGGGATAGGAGAAGCCCTTCACATATATTCCTTCGCCTAGCATGTCTCGGGATACATCTGCGGCAAGCTTGGCATCGCCGAACATAATGGGGACTATGGGATGGACGCCTTCTTTTATAGTTAGGCCTGACCTCTTTAGACCGTTCCTGAAATATTGGGTGCTCTCTTCAAGTTTGTCCCGGAGAGATGTTGATCTTGAAAGCATTTTGAACACCTCAATTGAGACCGCGGTTATGGTAGGTGCAAGCGTGTTAGAAAAGAGGTAAGGGCGGGAACGCTGACGCAAGAGTTCGATCATCTCCTTTTTGCCGCTCGTAAAACCACCGGATGCGCCGCCCAAGGCTTTACCCATGGTAGAAGTGATGACATCAACGCGTTTCATGACACCGCAGTGTTCAGGTGTCCCACGACCGGTCTTGCCTATGAATCCGGTAGCGTGCGAATCATCTACCATTACTATCGCATTATATTTTTCCGCCAGATCGCATACCTGATCGAGCTTTGCTATATATCCATCCATCGAGAAGACGCCATCGGTCGCTATCATCTTAAGTCTTGCGCCCCCGGCATCGGCATCTTTCAGCTGTTTTTCAAGGTCGTTCATATCGGAGTTGAGGTAGCGGAAGCGCTTTGCCTTGCAGAGCCTCACGCCGTCTATGATAGATGCGTGGTTTAGCTGGTCTGAGATAATCGCATCCTGATCGTTTAAGAGGACCTCGAACAGTCCGCCGTTGGCGTCAAAACAGGAACCGTAAAGTATCGTGTCTTCCGTTCCGAAGAACTTTGATATCGTCTCTTCAAGCTCTTTATGGACATCGCCGGTTCCGCAGATGAAGCGGACGCTCGCCATTCCGTAGCCATATTTATCCAGGGCCCTCTTACCAGCTTCGATAAGTTCTTTGTTGTTCGCAAGGCCCAAGTAGTTATTTGCGCAAAAGTTTATTACTTCGCCCTGTTTCACGCGAATGTTCGCCGATTGCTGTGAAAGAATAGGCCACTCCTCTTTCCACAGACCGGCCTCTTTAATTCCCTTAAGTTCGTTCTCGATGATCGGCTTGAGATGTGTGTACATATTTTTTCGTAATTTGTAATTCGTAATTCGTGATTTGTTTTTACAAGTTACGAGTTACAAGTTACGAGTTACGGTATTAAAACTATCTTCCCCGCCTGAATATTATCGGGCCTTAAAAGTTCCATCGCGGTATCTATCTTTTCCAGCGGGAATGTATGGGTGAGAAGGGGGCGAAGATCGACCTTGCCGGAGTTGAGGAGCTCGTTCACCTGGTCCCATGTGTCGAACATATGCCGGCCTACGATGGATGTAACCTGTATCTCTTTAAATATGAGCCCAGCCAGATCTATTTCGACCGGTTTTGAAGGTATTCCGAACAGTGTGAGAGTTCCGCCGGGGGTGGTCGACTTAATGCCGGCAAATATTGCCGCGGGGGCTCCGCTCATCTCTAAAGTTATGTCAACACCGTCTCCGTCAGTTAAGGACATTATTTCTTTAACGACATCGTGTTTTCTTGCGTCAAAAAGATAGTCGGGACCCAGCTTTTTCATGAGGCTTAGGCGGTAATCCTGCGCACCAACCGCAAATATCCTCCTGGCGCCCAGTGCCCTTGCCACGATGACCGTAAAAAGACCGATAGGTCCGTCGCCCACTATGGACACATCCTTGTCTTTAACGTTACTTCTGGATACCGCATGTACCGCATTTCCAAAAGGTTCCATTACGGAGCATATCTCGGGCGGCAACGCGGGGTTGGTCTTAACGCAGCAGATCTCGGGGAGCGTTGCATATTCGGCAAAACATCCGTTGATATCGACCCCAAGTATCTTAAGGTCTTTGCAGATGTGCATCTTTCCGTTCTTGCACTGTTTGCAGGAATGGCAGGGGATATGCGTCTCGGCAGAGACACGGTCGCCAACTTTGATGTTCCTGACCTCCGGGCCCGCCTCGACCACCTCACCGCAGAATTCGTGCCCGAATATCATCGGTGGTTTAATGCGATTTTGCGCCCACCGGTCCCAGTTATAGATGTGAACGTCGGTCCCGCAGATGGAAGTAGCAAGCACCTTGCAGACAACGTAATCATCCTTGGCCTTTGGAACGGGCGCTTCTATTATCTTGCATCCCTTTTGGGGGCTGGCTTTTTGGAGGGCTTTCATGTGAAATGCGTTTAATGCGTTTAAAATATTAGGTCAACGACTATTTAGTTTTGGACCCCAGAGGCGGTAATTCTTCATTACGGGTGCGAGATTCGCCCTGATATGAGATGAGCCTTTTTTGGACAGGGCCATGGTTATCAGGAGTTTTTGCATGGTCTTGTAGTCCTTCAGGCTTATGAACTCCGGTCCGTAAGTTTTTTCGGCATTATTGTGGTAGTTGCCTAAGGGAAATGCAAGGCCGCCCGTTCTGTATCCTTTCAGCATCCACACGCTTGCCTCGCAGGTCCCTCCGGCCAGGAGCGCCCGCTGGACCTTTAATTTTTTAGAGAGAGATCTAAGCCAGAGATCCACTTCGGGAGTATAACATGACATCTTGTCACCGACGCGTATCACCGGACCCCCGCCGATTTCAACCTTGCCGCCGCTTGCCGAACTGCATTCGATGACTATTATGGGAACGTTCTTTGGAAATATCTTTTCCTTTTCAAGTGCCGTACATCCAACGAAACCGACCTCCTCCGCACGTGTAAAGACGCATGTGACATCGGCCGAGGCGCACCGCTTTTTGAGCGTTGTAAGAAGCTGAAGAAGGGCGGCAACGCTTGCCACATTATCGGCCGCCTTTGTGATTATCAGCCCCTTCTTTTTCATATAACCGGGGAGGTCGTACCAGCCAAAGAAGCCCTTACGAACCCTGTCATCCCCGCGCAAGCGGGAATCCAGCGAGCTCACCAGATCCCCGCTTGCGCGGGGATGACAGTTGATCTCGAACGTTGGCTTTCCCATCCACTTTTTCTTAAGGGGTTTTTTGGCAACAACGCCCTTTATAATGCCTCTTGCTGAATTAATGGCAACGCGGGCGCCCGCAAAAAAATCTAGGTTAACGCCTCCCAGAATCCCGACCGTACATTTTTTATCGCCCCCCTTTATTATTTCGAACCCGGGGTGGTCCATGTGAGAGGTGAGGATCACCGGCTGTTTTCCGCGGCCCTTTTTATAACGGACGAAAAGGTTTCCCGATCCGTCGGAACGGATCTTCAGCCCAAGTCCTTTGCAGGTGTTCTTTACATATTTCGCAACGAGACCTTCATGGAACGGTGCAGTTGGGATCGAAAGGACATCTTTTAGTATGTTCATGGATCAATACCCCATTTCCCTTAATCTTTTATCCGAAATTCCAAAGTAATGGCCGAGCTCATGTAAAAGCGTTGTTTGTATCTGTTCGATCATCTCATCCTGGCTGGGGCTTATCGCCTCAATGTTCTTCTGAAAGAGGGTTATCTTGTCCGGCAACACGCCCGCATAATAGTTGTCGCGTTTTTCAAGGGGGATGCCCTGATAAAGTCCCAATAGTATGTGGTTCTTGAATCGGCCGGCCCCAGGAGCGTCTTCAACCGTTATTTCCATGTTCTCAAGGTTCTTTGCGAACTCTTCCGGAAGCGTTTCGAGCGCCTTTTTCACCACCTTTTCAAACTCTATTTTATCCATCTTAATTTGCCTCCTGGCAAATCTCCCCAGATAGGGCCAGCTTCCATTTCCATAACGGCAAGGTCACCATCATTGTATATAAAAGTTCATTAAGGGGGGAACTGGCCCTTATTCCTTGCAAAACTAAATCAATTACGCTAGATGGGCAATAGAAAAAGGAGACTTTTTATGCATCACAAATTCGAATGCACGGTCTGTCAGTATATCTATGATCCGGTAGAAGGCGACCCCGACAACGGTGTGGAAAAGGGAGTTCCGTTCGAACAGCTACCTGAAGACTGGGTCTGCCCCGAATGCGGAGCGGGCAAGGACATGTTCGAGCCTATCAAACACTAATCTGCGGAAGGCACGACCCAGACCGACTGGATGAATCTCCGGTCGAGGTCTTTTTTGCCCAGAAGTTCCGAGAACTCTTCTATAAATCCATTGAAACATTCGTCAAGAAACCCTTTTAGAAGTTTTTCTTCTTCCTTGCTTATGCCTAGCTGATGTTCCAAAAGCCATTTGTGGAACTTCACCGGCGAATCCATTTTGAACGCACGAATAGAGGAACCTTTGTTCTCTTTTCCAAAGACCTTTTTCACGGCGAGTTTAAGCTCTTCTTCTGTCAGCGGAGCGAACTTATAATTCCCCGAGACCACACCCTTTGCCCAAGCGGTCAAGAGGATGGTCGAAAAGGTCATGTTCTCGCGCTCGGCTACAAGACTTTTCAGTTCGGAAAGCCTTACCTTGAACACACCCTTAATCATGTCGCCTATGAACTCGGCCTTTTCTATGGCGATGTTCACTTCTCTTGCCTCATCGACGCTCTTAAAATCGCGGTACGCAGGTTCTTCGAACTCGCCGGAAAAATAGAGGGGTCTTCTTCGTAGGAGCGCGTTTATCTTTGAGGCGAGCGAAGGCTCCAAAAGGGTCAGATCCCCGCCGAGCTCTGCGGGCCATCCAGATGTTAAGAATTTCTTGGCGTGCTGACGAAGCCTTGAGACAAGGCTGAAGCCTATCTGAAAGAGGTTCATCGTCCATCTTTCGCGAAGGACATCGCCAGCCTTATGGATATCGGCGCCGCTTAAATGTTCAAGGCCGATGTTGACGTAGGCCATCACTTTTTTAAGGCATGCCGTGATGGTTTCCGGAGTTATCGCCCTTCCGTCGGCCATTATTACCTTGTTCGCAAGCGTTGCTATCTCTTTTGCGACATCTTCCGCCACCTCGTCATTCTTCAGGCTTCCAAGGGCAAGCATCAAGACCGGATACTCTTCGCCTCCTAGGGCAAGGGGATAGAGTGCGGCCTTTTCTGTCTCTTCCAGCGAGAGCGTCTGGCGTTTTGGAAGAGATGACATCTGTCTGTCGTTCAAGTATCTGTAGACCTCAAGCGCCTCTTCGATGCTCACAAACCCTTTTTCAGATAATCTTTTGGTGCGCCATGTGAATGCCGCCTCTTCAAGGTTGGACCTGATCTCGGCCATCATCGCATTGCAAAGTTTCATGAAGAATGCGTGGTCGTTTTTTGCTATTATCTCAAATATGGGCCTTACGACCTCATCGGCTCTTTCAGACAATGCCTGATAATAGTACGAGCCGTCCATTGTTTGGGGAGCTAAGTGGTATGGCCAGTCATGTTCAAGAGGGTTGTCGTCGGACGTCTCCTTCTTTTTGACGTGTATGAAATCTTTGAGCGCAAGAATCACGGAATCAGCGTCCGTTTCATGGACCCATTCGAGGACCTTTTCTTCTCCGCAATCTTTAAGATGAGAGAGCCATGTAAGCGATTGCTCCGGAATGAACCGGTCCTTTTTCCAAAATTCGATATCCAGGATGTACTGAACCTGTTCGACGGACGTGTTCGCGAGTATCGCTAGGGCATCGTGGGGCCCAAGCTTTTTAATGGTGAGCCACACCTCTTCTTCGGGCATTGATCTTACAAGGGCCGCAGGGTTACTTGAATTAAGGACCGCTTCGAGCCTTTTTTCCGGGGGTAACCCGAGGATGTCTTTAAAGGGTTTTAACTCTTTCGTCATTTTTAGTGTTTGCAACCGCCGCCGCATTTGTGGGCATCGCTACAGAAATTGCTCGATTCGCATGCGCTGGAACCGGCCCCCGCTATCGCAAAGGTCGAATAAAGGACCCGCTCTATCTTCTTTTCTCCGCAGTGGCGGCATCCTTCCGTGGGGGCCTCGGTTTGCCTCAATATGAACTCGCTAATCTTCTGGCAATTCGTACATTTATACTCGTATAGTGGCATGGTGCCTAATATAGAGGTATTTTCGCAAGAGTCAAGTTGACTTCTGATTTTCGTCATGTTAGCGACAGGGCGCTCAAATCAATAAAAGGAGGAAGTGTATATGAAGAACAGATGGTGGGTGGTGTTCGGTGCCATCCTTATACAGCTCTCTTTGGGGGCTATTTACGCATGGTCGGTATTTACAAAGCCGCTTGTTGAAGCAGGCTGGACAAAGACAGAGACACAGACGGTTTTTTCGGCTGGGTTGGCCGCTTTTGCTGTGGTGATGGTGTTGGCCGGAAGACTCATGCCTAAGATAGGGCCCAGAAAGCTGGCGATAGCCGGCGGCCTTGTGCTTGGAGCGGGGTATATTCTGGCAGGGCTTTTCGGAGGAACAAGCTTCTGGCCCGTCTTTATATTTGTGGGGCTCGTTGGCGGCGCAGGCATAGGCCTTGCCTATGTAGTTCCCATTGCGGTCGGAATGAGGTGGTTTCCCGATAAAAAGGGTCTGGTAACAGGTCTTGCTGTTGCAGGTTTCGGTTTCGGCGCTATGCTCTGGGTGAAACTGGCCGGTGAGTGGGGCAATTTTTTAAAGCCGGACGTCTTCGGCCTTAGTGGAACGTTTATGCTCTATGGTGTGATATTTCTAGTAAGCGTCTTGATAGGCGGTATCTGGATGACATTTCCGCCGGAAGGTTTCAAGCCGGAAGGGTGGACGGCCCCGGTTGCGGTGGCAGGTAAACACGTTGCCGGAACCGTGGAGTTCAAGAGCCGCGAGATGCTTGGCACATCCCAATATTATATGATAATGCTCACGTTCGCATTTGGCGCAAGCGCCGGACTTATGAGCATTGGACTTATGAAGCTCTTCCCGATGCAGGCACTGACGGCAACTGGAATGAGCGAGGTCGAAGCGAGCGCTATAGCCGGGACCGCAATGGCCATCTTCTTTTCGCTGGCTAACGGTATAGGACGTATCGCGTGGGGGACGATAAGCGACAAGATAGGCAGAAAGCTCTCAATAGCTCTCATGATGGCCCTTCAGGGTGTTGTAGTTATCTGCTTTCAATGGATGGCCGCCGTTCCTGTGCTACTCTACCTTGGCGCGACACTTATCGGTTTCAACTTTGGCGGTAACTTTGCCCTGTTCCCTTATATAACTGCCGACACCTTTGGAACGAAATCGGTCGGACAGAACTATGGCTGGGTATTCTTGGCCTATGGAGTGGGCGGCATCTTCGGTCCCATACTTGGCGGAAAGCTCGGCGACCTTGGCAACTTCCCGCTGGCATTCACCATCTGCGGCGTGTCATGTCTCGTTGCGGCCCTGCTTATATCTGCCGTGCGGGCGCCTAAGAAGGCTGCCGAAACCGCCGCTTCTTGCTGTGCGTGCGAATCACATGCCTGATATCTGAAATGAAAAGAAAAGGCCCGCTCTCTTAAAATGAGGGCGGGTCTTTTATTTTGGGAGCCCTGAAAAGTGTTCTGCGGGGATGGTCACAGAAACAGTTGTTCCGTTCTCTCCCGGGGACTCTTCATAATGTTTGGATGTGATCTTTAATTCCCCGCCGAGCGAATCGACCCTTCCCTTTACGCCCATAAGTCCGAACCCGCTCCCGTCGGTGCGAACGCCCTCAAGTTCCGTATGTTCGCGGATATTACCGCCGTAATCACCTTTGTTTATGAACCATAGGTTGAGTCGGCTGATGCCGAAACCCTGGTCGACCACTTCAAATACCACATTTTTTGAATCCTCATCTAGTCTTACCGAAATAGTTATTACGGAGCCTTTAGGGGAATATTTTATCGAGTCATGAACCGGCTCGCGCACCACCCCCATGAGAGCTATGAATGCCGTGCTGTCGTTTATCTTTACATCTCTGAGCCTTGGGTCAATCTCACTTTTGAGAGACATCCCTTTTCTTTTTGCAAGTTCCGTAAGCAGCAGCTCGGCATCCCGAACAATATCCCTTACCCCGTAGCCGTTGCTCACGAATTCCACGGCCGAATCATCAGCCATCTTGCCGCTCTTCACGGCTTCAATGGTCTCGATTATATAATCTATCTGATACCCTTTTTTAGCCTCATGAACTCCGCCAATGGCCTTTAAGCATTTGGCAAGGAACTCGCCGTCCGGTTTTATTATCCTCATGTTCTGAAGCATTTGCTCGAATGGGGCCAAGGCGTTCGACATTGCGGATGATATCTTGGCTTCTGCAATAAGCTCTGCTTGGCACGTTCGATCCTTTCGGCACTAGGTAGTCCAGCTGCCTCGGTGTAAAAGTGCCGCACCTCCTGTTTGAAGTTCAAATAGAACAACATGTACTCTTCAAAGACGTTGCTGAGCCAGGTGATGGTGGTCTTTTCGAAGAATGGATGAATAAAGACCTCTCCCTTGACATGATCATTGATGTTAGAACGCAGTTCCCGCCATATTTCATTGACCCGCCTCAGCCACGATAGTTTTACCGGATCGAGCCAGCGCTTGATAAGATTTGAAGGAGGATGGGCGAGTGTCATGCGGTCCGCGGCAGAAAGACCTTCGGGTATCACTAAGAATACCGTCTTGTGATCCGGCAGGACCCGTACCTTAAAACCGCTTGTAATTTCAAAAGTGGCCTCTTTATCGCCATCCAGGGCTTTTGCTATCGCTTCGAATGGGATCCTGCCCGTTGATGCTCCGTTCCCACCGCCGGTCGTGAAAACTATGAGGGGATTTCGCCTGCTTTCGATCATCGACCGTAGACGTTTTTTGATATTAGGTGTTACGGGAAAACGCGGCGCTTTAATTGTGGGGCCTCCAGCCGGTTCTGTGGAAAGTTAATAGGGGTCAAGTCTTTACTCTTTACTCTTGGTCGCTGATAGTGCATTGATTCGACATGGCACGTCCACTACGCATGCAATATGAAGGCGCTTTTTACCATGTTATGAATCGCGGCAATGCCCGTCAGCCGATATTTAGATCACGCGAACATTACAAGATATTTATCAACCTTCTCGTTGAATCTATTGCCCTTTGGGAGATCAGGATTCACAGTTTTAGTTTATTACCCAATCATTATCATCTTTTCATGGAGACACCGAGAGCAAACCTTTCCCGTGCCATGCGACACATTAATGGTGTTTACACCCAGCGTTTTAATAGGCATTCACAGCGAGATGGTCATCTGTTTCGCGGACGCTATAAAGCGATTCTTGTCGAGGAGGATGCGTATCTTGTTGAGCTTGTTCGTTACATTCATCTTAATGCAGTGAAGGCAGGCTTGGTGACACGGCCGGAAAGATATGAGTGGTCATCTCATAGAGATTATCTAAAAGAGGGCGGCCGCAAATGGCTCTCAACCGGCAGGGTTCTTTCCTATTTTGGGAAGAGAAGGAACTTAGCCCGCAGAAAATTCAATCAATTTGTCATGGAAGGAGTGCCCGAAGAATTGCAACAGAGACTGGATGCCGCAAGGTCGCCGTCCGTGTTCAGCAGCAAGAACTTTGAAGAATGGATAGAGTGGAATTTTGTCAAGGATATCAAAGATGGGGACAGGGGAGATGTGCAGTATCAGTCGGAACATGTTTGTAAAGTATCATTAGCCAATCTGCAAAAAGCCCTGTGTGATTCGTTGGATACATCGTGGAAAGACATCATTTGCCCCACAAGCCTTAAGGGCCGTCA
>PCWZ01000004.1:0-1916 GCA_002796305.1 Deltaproteobacteria bacterium CG11_big_fil_rev_8_21_14_0_20_49_13 | reverse complement strand
CCGGAAAATTGCTGATTTAGATGTGGTTGAATATATTGGCGCAGCGGTGTGAAAGTAAAGAGTAAAGACTTGACCCCTTTATACTTTATATAAAAAAGAGGTTATTCGCAAGGGAGAAATTGAAATTCCCGAAAAATTATTGGCTTCGGGAATAAAAAACTATTGCAACGCAGCCTAGTTACTGATTTAAGGAGTTATAATATAATAGATGGAGAGGTGGCAGAGTGGTCGATCGCGACAGTCTTGAAAACTGTTGACCTTTTACGAGGTCCGGGGGTTCGATCACGCCGTCGCGCCGACATTGGCGCGACATATTGAATGATATGTCGAGCGGGGGCCCGCGAACAGCGGGCAGCGAGGCATCACCTATCGTAACACCGCGCGCAGCGCGGTAATCCCACCCCCTCCGCCACTAAACACATTTTGTAGGCGGGTAAAATATTCCTAGTGTTAAAAAATTTCTAGGGTGTAACACTTGATTGCCAACGTAGACATATAACTTTCGGTCGTCTTGGCATGGCATATCTTTTAATAAGGGATCCAATAAGTCAGCGTTTGATTTGATTGACTCCGTCTTGTGGTTTTCAAAGGCTTGAAGCGCGAGAACTTACGCGACCATATGAACGATCTTGAGTTAATTTTCTCGATGCTCGGTGAGGCTTCCACTACTGAAATTGCCCGGAACAAAGACGCCCAAAGCTTTGATCAGAATAAACGAGCGGCCAAGGAAGGCGGCAAGGTCGCCGGTAACGCCCGCCGTCAACTGGAACTAAAGAGCGGACGCAAGGTTTCAACGAGAGCAAATTATTTGCCGGAAAAGAAGCCCCAGAAAAAACTTGGTTCCAAGTGATTTAACTATCCATGCTCAGTATGGTTTGCGCTAATTTTTTTAGTTCCTGTTTTAAATTTTTCTCTTCAGCAAGCTTAGCGATCTTTGGCCGTAACTTAGCACGTATTTCAGGTGAACTTCTTTGGATAATTAGTAATGTTGTCCTGATGACATAAAAACTGTCGGCATCTAACAACTTGAGATCCTCTTCCATTTTTGCTGTGAAGTGCTTTGGATGGCCAACAAAGAAATTGAGATAGCTGTCTTGCAGGGATGAGTCGTTGGCAGCATAAAGCCCTTGGGTTACTGTTTCCACTAACTCAGAACTGGGATGACGTGAAATGCTCCGAACAAGTCGGAGCGCTGATTCAGTCAGTGTGGAGTTGTCCGAGCGGAGGTTCGCAACGACTACCGCTGCTATTTCCTGTTCTTCCTTCCGGTCTATCTTATCATCAACAACGCCATATAATGCCTCGATAAGCGTTGCACGAATATCAATATCTCGCTCTGCCTTTATAAGACCACAAAGATACTTCCGATCCGAATTTGTTGGTACAACGATATCCGTGAGTGCAGCGCTAGCTTGCGCTCGAATATCCGTGTTGCGGTGTCTAACGTTAGATCTGATATAGGCTGCGAGTTGCTTGCGCGTCTCTGTTTTTATTTCATCTTTGGGAGCCTTCAAAAGTGCTCTTGCAAGGACAACTTTTGCAAAGGGATTTGTTGATCGCTGAAACTCAGTGAGCATTATCTGCAGACCCTTATTTTGTTCAACTTTTAATGGTTTATCAGCAAAAAAATGGAGCCTTTTCAAACCTTCAGCAGAAGCGCGCTGTATCACCTCCTGAGGATCACTCAATCCTTGGCATAACAGACCATATATTGAAGCAGGCATGTCCATCACACCAGAAAGACCCTCTATAACCAACCGGCGAACAGTCGGGTCCGGATCACTTCGGGCAATGACAACCGCTTTTTCTATAAAGGGCTTCCATTGCCCAATAAAACTAGTCAATGCCCGCGCAGCGACACGCCGGATTTCAGGATTGGGATCCGATTGCAGTAAAGCAAAATTTGCCTTACTGTC
>PCWZ01000003.1:1254-4301 GCA_002796305.1 Deltaproteobacteria bacterium CG11_big_fil_rev_8_21_14_0_20_49_13 | reverse complement strand
TGCGACAATATCGATCCCGACTATTTCGGTGCCATGCTTAAAATAATCGACTGGCGAGAGACCTGCGTGAACGTCATCAGCAAATCTGGCAAGACCACGGAGACGATGGCCCAGTTCTACATCATCCGGGATATCCTTAATAAAAAATTCGGCGTTAGAGGATGGAAAGATCATGTGATTATCACGACCGATGCCACCAGCGGGCCATTGCGCGCTATCGCCCAGCAAGAAGGCATTCAGAGTTTCTCGGTCCCGCAGGATGTGGGCGGCAGGTTCTCGGTTCTTTCGTCGGTTGGTCTTTTGCCGGCGGCTTGCGTTGGTATCGATATAAACGGACTCTTAGTCGGGGCCGCCGACATGGTGGAACGGTGCAAAACATCTTCGATCGAAGAAAATCCAGCGGTCATGAACGGCTCCATCCATTATTTAATGGATGTGGCCAAGAAAAAGCCCATCTCCATAATGATGAGCTACTCCGATTCTCTCTCTTTCTTTTCAGACTGGTACGCACAGTTATGGGCGGAGAGCCTTGGCAAGAACGGGCTCGGGCCAACCCCTATAAAGGCAACCGGGGTCACAGACCAACATTCTCAGTTACAGCTCTACATGGAAGGCCCCAACAATAAGATACTCACGATCTTGGGCGTTGAAAAGTTCAAGACGCAGGTCCCTATTCCGACCAACGTCTCCAAGGAGTTCTCATATCTTGCCGGCCGGGACCTAGGAGAGGTGATCCATGCCGAACAGACCTCTACCGTAAAGGCCCTGCAACAGGTAGGCCGTCCGGTGATAGGCGTCACATTGCCGGAGATGTCGGCACGCTCGATGGGCGAACTTTTAATGATGTATCAGATCCAAACCGCGGTCACCGGCAAGCTTTACGGCATAAATCCGTTCGATCAGCCGGGAGTTGAACTGGGCAAAAAGCTTACTCGCGAACTATTAAGTAAATCCTCCGCATAAATATGTCATCCCCGCGTGAGCGGGGACCTAGTGAACGCACCGGATTTCCGCTTTCGCCGGAATGACAGAGAATATTGATATGATGTTCGCCCTGACACTTTTGGTATTGGCCGCTTTCTTCGCAGGGCTTATCGACTCCATCGCCGGAGGTGGAGGACTTATAAGCCTTCCAGCCCTTCTTGCATACGGACTTCCAGCCCACATAGCCCTTGGCACCAACAAGATGCAGTCGACATGCGGCACCACATTTGCGCTCGCCAACTTCCACCGTAACGCAAAGGTGGTCTGGAAAACGGCCCTTACCGGTATCCCTTTCGCCCTTTTGGGTTCTGTGCTCGGCGCCAGGATAGCGCTGGTAATTCCGCAGATCTATCTTGCAAAGGTCTTGGTGGTTCTTCTTCCACCTGCCGCCATCCTGATGTTCGTATGCAGAAGTAATCTGTCGTCCCCGCATAAGCGGGGACCTCGATCACATGCTCTAGATTCCCGCTTCCGCTGGAATGACAGAATTCTTCCCACTATTCTCATCTGCTCGACGATCGGTATCTACGACGGCTTCTTTGGACCCGGGACCGGCACTTTTTTGATAGTTGCGCTGGTCATTTTCCTGGGCATTCCGGCGGTACAGTCGTCCGCAACGGCCAAGACGTTCAATCTGGCATCTAACATTGGCGCCTTCTTCACATTCATGCTCTCCGGACATATCGATTATAAGATAGGCGTTGTAATGGCGGGGGCGAACATCTGCGGGAACCTTATCGGAAGCCATCTAGCAATAAAGCGCGGCGACACGTTCGTGCAAAAGATCGTTTACGTGTCGCTCGCGCTTTTATTTGTATACTTATTATGGAAGTACTATATTTAGCGTGTCATTGCGAGCCCCGAAGGGGCGCGGCAATCCCCCCGCAGGAGATTGCTTCGTCGCTTCCGCTCCTCGCAATGACAGCGCTTTACCACTTCATTTCGCTATATTCAAGATTAAGGCTCTCCGCCACCGCCTTGTAAACACACTTGCCGTTATGAATATTCACACCCTTGGCAAGTTCCGGCGTTGTTGCAAGCGCCTTAGCAAGACCGTTATTGGCAATGCGGACCGCGTACTTGAGGGTTGAGTTGGTCAAAGCAAAGGTCGATGTGTAAGGGACCGCACCCGGCATATTTGCCACACAATAATGAATGACGCCGTCAACCTCAAATGTAGGATGATCATGAGTTGTAGGCTTGGCCGTCTCTACGCAACCGCCCTGATCGACCGACACGTCGACTATAACCGAGCCCTTTTTCATCTTGGACAGGTGGCTTTTTCTGATGAGCCTTGGAGCAGAGGCGCCCGGTATCAGCACACCGCCAACAACAAGGTCTGCATTGAGTATCGCTTTTTCTATTGATAGAGGATCGGAGTAGACCGTTGTTATCTTGCTTCCGAATACATCGTCCAAATAACGCATACGGTTAAGGTCTACATCCATGATAACAACTTCGGCCCCGAGACCAACCGCCATCTTTGCCGCGTTAGTTCCGACCACGCCGCCGCCTAAAACGACAACCTTGCCGCGTTTCACTCCCGGAACTCCGCCAAGAAGAACACCGCGCCCTCCGTGCTCTTTTTCAAGGCAGCGCGCGCCGACCTGAATTGCCATGCGGCCCGCTACTTCGCTCATGGGTGTGAGCAAGGGAAGCGAACCGTCGTTCAACTGAATTGTTTCGTAGGCGATCCCCGTTACATTTGTTTCCATCATCGCCTTGGCAAGCTGCTTGTCGGCGGCCAGATGGAGATACGTGTAATAGACAAGCCCGGGCCTCATGTATTTATATTCTTCGGCGATGGGCTCTTTGACCTTAACTATCATCCCGGCCTTTTCGTGGACCTCTTTTGCCGTGGAGAGCACGGTTGCGCCCACGGCAGAATATTCGGAATCTTGTATCCCGCTTCCGATCCCCGCATCTTTTTCAACGAACACCTTGTGCCCTGCATCAACAAGCGCCTTTACACCGCCCGGAACCATCGCCACACGATACTCTCGGGTCTTGATCTCTTTCGGTACGCCAATGATCATAACGTCTCCTTTTTTTGTCATTGCGAG
>PCWZ01000003.1:0-1213 GCA_002796305.1 Deltaproteobacteria bacterium CG11_big_fil_rev_8_21_14_0_20_49_13 | reverse complement strand
TTTTTATTCGTACGAAGTGCGAAATAAAAAGCTAGAAATACTTATGGTTTTTAACAAAAATGCTCCCAACCAAAAGTTAAAACACCATATTGCGTGAGATCGCTTCGTCGCTTCACTCCTCGCAATGACACACTTCTAAATAGATTTCTAAAACTTGGCAATAAGAATATTTTTTTGGGAATGGGACTTAACGGGAAACGCCCAACTCTTTCTTCACTTGCCTCTCGGCCTCGAACCAGTCGTTGCGGTCCTTGCCGTGAGAGTGGCCACGCTTGCAATAGAGTTCAAATGCCCTTTTGCGAACGGCTTCGAAGAGCCTTTCGTTCGTGACATTCAGCGTGTTCCTTGGTTGTTTGGGGTTGCTTTTGGTGAAGGCCATATCACTTCTCCTTTGTTACATTCCTAAAACTCCGTTGAGCTTATGGCTAACTTACCGACTTTTCAAGTAAAATTATTTGATTTTTTAGGAATTTTATTTTATACTGGGTACGCAACTTTGGGGTGGTCCCCAGCCGATAATATATGTAGGTGGCGACTTATGCGTGTACGTCCAGAACTATCAAATAAGCTTCGATTAAAGAATGCGGATAGCTCCGCCAAGGGTAAGCGCGGCACCGATTTCAAAGAAGCGATGAACGCCACCGGCCACGCCGTGCCACCCGCCCCTTTAGCGGGCCCAAGAAAGGTCTCGTACAGGCCAAAGCAGGCTCCTCACCAACCGAACATTCATTCAAACATGGCACGCGTTCGGGCAAAGGAAATAACCACCAATCAGGCGAATAGGCTGGCCAAACAGGCGCCTATTATAAATGAATGCGCCAAGAAATATGGCGTGCCTCGCGAGCTGATCTGCGCGGTCATCCTGCAGGAATCCGGCGGTAACGTGCGCGCCAGATCACACGTTGGCGCCCAAGGGCTGATGCAACTAATGCCCGCCACCGCGAAGCGCTTTGGCGTCACGAATTCATACGACCCTCGTCAGAACATCGAAGGCGGGACAAAATATTTAAGGTTCCTTTTGGATAAGTTCAAAGGCGATTACCGTCTTGTCCTTGCCGGATACAACGCCGGCGAGCACAGGGTCGATCAGTATGGCGGCATCCCTCCCTTCACCGAGACAAGGAACTATGTTCCGAACGTTCTTGCCTACGCCGATGCCATTTGGCAGATATTGCATCAACCCGTCAACCGCGTAGCCAGCGTCAACCTGCCT
>PCWZ01000002.1 GCA_002796305.1 Deltaproteobacteria bacterium CG11_big_fil_rev_8_21_14_0_20_49_13 | reverse complement strand
GTCGGCCGAGCCCCAACTAAATGCGAAAACATGTGCAAATCAGCGCCTTCTGAAAGAACGTCCACATTAAAAACCGCCTCTATTTCACCGCGTTCCACAGCAGACAATACGCTTTTCAATACGCCGTCATGTGTGTGACCCGATACGATAGCCACTATGCCGTCTGTTGTACCGTCGCGATATTCTACAAGAGCTTCACCAATTTCCCTTTCGTTTATCCTTCCACGGTTGTTACCGATAACCTTCAAACTTCTGTTTTTTAAATCTCCGCCCTCGTTATTTGCAAAATACTGTGCATAACCCTCCGCCATCATTTTTGCGTGGTTCAAATCGACGGCAAATACCAATGTACTGCGTAAATTCGCTTTTCTGCCTGGACGTGTGTCTTGTCGCATGCCATGTTTTTCCAACTGCTCGTATATTCTAGTATTGCGACAAGGACGCCCAAGTAACGTATTTTCCAGATCTTGAGCATTAAACTCTTCGCCTGTGCGATTCACTCTGACGGCGCTTAAATCAATTCCGCTATCTACTCCAACAACATACGTTCTCGGCAAAACGCCGCTTCTCATCAAAGAAATCTCTCCAACCCTAGCTATATAAGGCCCTTCGCGCCCTGTTGGAGTTGCCGTAAATCCTGCACGATACAATTGCGGGGAAATTGTACGCAACACTCTCATCAACTCTTTCCAGCTCTCTTTGCCGCCGGCTCCTTTAGTTCCCAAATGATGAACCTCGTCTATTGCAACCATTCTGACACTGTTTCCGTTCAACTCTCCTCTCAAATTTATACCAAATTCAGCGCGCCTCTCTTCTGTGTTAACCGTCGGTATGCTCACAACCACCACGTCTCCGGTTAAATCCTTGTTTTCCGCTTTATATTCGGTGACTTTTAGCGCACGCCTAAATACTTGAATAAAATATTCTTTTAACAAGAGAACAGGGTCAGGCTTTCCTAATTAGCTATTAACAAAGTCTATCATTTTTCATAGTTCGTTATGCGTGGCGCGTAAACCAAGAATTGAATTTCCGGGAGCATTCTATCATGTCATTACAAGAGGCAATAACAGGCAAAAGGTGTTTGTTGATGAAGAAGATTATTGCGCATGAGATTATTAAGATGGCCGACGCTCAAGCGGGAGACTTTGAATATCGCAACTTGAGCATTGAAGATGTTGTAAAAATCGTGGCGGAACAAACCGGCGTTGGGCGAGAAGCGATCAGGTCTATTAGCAGAGAGAGGGTTGGAGTCAAAGCAAGGGGAATGGTGGCGTATATTTGCAGATCGTCATGCGGAAAGAAGACCAAGGAAGTTTGCAGATATTTTGGGAGAAGCGAACCGGTGTTGTCCAAATCCTTAAAGAAGATCGAAATTGAGATAACAGATCGAGAGTCTAATACGTCAAAGGTGATACGTAAAATAACTTCATACATAAAAAAGAAATATCCTCCCTGTTTTGTGCGTGAAATCAAATAAGCTAATTAGGAAAGCCTGACCCCTTTTTAAGAATAAACCGTCGGCTCCTTGTGGACGCCGGTATCACGAATATCGACATCATATCCATCTGCAATCATTGCGACAGCCGTTTCGCATCGTACCGCCGTGACCGCTCAGAAGAAAGAATACAGGTCAATTTTATCTGCTTAAAATAAAAGACCCGCTCCGGGCTCTTCCCAAGCGGATCTTTGTATTTCAAATATATTTCTCTTATTCTTTAGTTTCCGTGAATTCGGCGTCAACGACCTTTTCGTCCTTCTTCTTGTCTTCGCCGTCTCCGCCTTCTTTTTTCGGTTCGCCTTCGGCTCCCGGCGTTCCGCCTGCTCCCGGCTGGGAAGCGCCGGCTTTATACATTGCCTCGGCCATCTTGTGGCTGGCGGCCGTTAGTTTTTCCATCGCGCTCTTGATACCTGCTATCTCCTTTGCCTCGATGGCCTTCTTGCAGTCGGCTATAGCGTCGTCTATCGCCTTTGCGTCACCTACCGGCACTTTTTCCCTGTTCTCTTTCAATACCTTTTCGGTGTTATAGACGAGGGCGTCTGCCTGGTTCCTTACGTCTATTTCTTCACGTCGTTTTTTATCGTCCGATTCATGTTCCTTGGCGCTTTTAACGATACCGTCGATATCGTTCTTGTCAAGTCCGCTCGACGCGGTAATGGTTATATGCTGTTCCTTGTTCGTGGCCTTGTCCTTTGCGGTAACATGGACGATACCGTTGGCGTCGATGTCAAATGTAACTTCGATCTGCGGCACGCCGCGCGGTGCAGGAGGGATACCGTCCAGAATAAAGCGGCCCAGGGTCCTGTTGTCGGCTCCCATTTCGCGTTCTCCCTGAAGGACGTGTATCTCAACGCTTGCCTGGCTGTCTGCGGCCGTTGAGAATATCTGGCTCTTTCTTGTCGGGATAGTGGTGTTGCGTTCGATAAGTTTTGTCATCACTCCGCCCAGGGTCTCGATACCGAGAGAAAGTGGAGTTACGTCGAGCAACAGTACGTCCTTTACATCACCGGCAAGAACGCCTGCTTGTACCGCAGCGCCTGCGGCGACCACTTCGTCCGGATTGACGCCTTTGTGAGGCTCTTTGCCAAAGTAGTTTTTGACCATCTCCTGAACCTTGGGGATGCGGATGGAACCGCCAACGAGCACGACTTCGTCTATTTCAGAGGGTTTCTTTCCCGCGTCGGCCAGCGCCTTTTTGCAGGGTTCAAGAGTCCTCTGAAGGATGTCGTCGACAAGCGATTCGAACTTGGCACGGTTCATCTTCATAACAAAGTGCTTAGGTCCCGTCTGATCGGCGGTTAAGAAGGGGAGGTTAACCTCTGTCTCCGTGACGTTCGAAAGCTCGATCTTAGCCTTTTCGGCCGCTTCCCTTAAACGCTGAAGCACCATTTTGTCGTGGCTCACATCTATGCCGGTATCCTTCTTGAACTCGGCAATGAAATGTTCCATTAGGCGCTGATCTATGTTGTCACCGCCAAGATGCGTGTCGCCGTTGGTCGACACGACCTCGACAACGTTCTGGCCGACATCCAATATGGAAACATCGAAGGTGCCGCCGCCAAAATCGAAGACCGCTATTGTTTCATCTTTTTTCTTGTCTAGACCATAAGCAAGCGCCGCCGCCGTAGGTTCGTTGACAATACGCTTGACATTTAGCCCGGCGATTTGACCGGCGTCCTTTGTTGCCTGGCGCTGGCTGTCGTTGAAATAGGCGGGAACGGTGATAACAGCGTCCGTTACCGTTTCGCCAAGATAATCTTCGGCCGCTTTTTTGAGTTTACGAAGGACATGAGCAGAAATTTCCGGAGGAGACAGCTTCTTGTCGTTTATCTGGACCATCGCGTCGCCGTTATCGTCCTTGAAGACCTTGTAGGGGACCATCCTGATCTCTTCCGGAACCTCATCATACTTGCGACCCATGAAACGCTTGATGGAGTAAACCGTGTTCTCGGGGTTGACTATGGCCTGACGTTTGGCTATTTTTCCAACGAGAATTTCGCTCTCTTTGGTCCACGCGACAACAGAAGGGGTTAACCTGTCACCCTCTTCATTTACCAAGATCTTGGGCTGGCTGCCCTCCATTATTGAGACGACCGAGTTGGTCGTTCCAAGGTCTATGCCTATCATTTTTCCCATATTTTTCGCTCCTTTACGTTAAAAACACACCAAACCTCTATTACTCTACCCGGACGTATATATATGTTCGCTACCATACAAGTCAAGGCGGCATAACCGATTTTTTAAAATAATTTTGCATATCGGCAAGATTGTGGTATAAACGCCCGACTCGAACGACCCAAAACAAAGGAGGGGAGAATGAAGAATGTACTAGTAGTGATGGTAGCTGTCGCATTGGCCGCAGGCGTTGCCTTTAAGGCGAGCGCGACAGACACTGCTGCCATGAAGGTGAAGGAAACAACAAAGACGGTCGGAAGCGAAACGATCACCACAGAAAAGGCAAAAGTAAAAACCCCCGAAATGAAGGAAAAAGTAAAAGAGGTGACCACCACAACGAAGAACGAGACCGTAACTGACACAAAGGTCAGCGAAAAATACAAAAAAGGCGATCTCAAGAAAGAAACGATAAAGACAGATGTTGAAAAGACCGGAGAGTTCACCAAGAAGACCACAACGGTCGCTATCAAGCCGGGAGCCGGTGATGTTAAGAAAGACGTAGTCACGATCAAGAGCTTCAATGAGTATGATCCCAAGAACGCAATGGACAATACGGTCCTTGTATTAAATAACCAAAAGCAAGTTGAGTTGCCCTTGGCTTCGAACTGGAAGCAGAATCATGTCCAGAAATTTAAGGCAAAAGAGGTCACCATCACATCCACATACAATCCTGCAAGAAACAGCTATGAGGTCACGGACATACAGCCAACCAAGTAATGTGGGTCAAAGGCAGTTAAAAAGTGGTATAAAAGTTGTATCTATAGAAAGCCCCGGTGAAAGTAAGACACCGGGGCTTTTTTTGTAGATGAAGTTATTGACTTTTCAGCAAAAATACCTATCTTGAGCGGCGCAATGAACAAACGTGATTACTACGAAATATTGGGCATCAAAAGGGACTCCGATTCCGGCGACATAAAAAAGGCCTATCGTCAGGCCGCAATGAAATACCACCCTGATAGAAATCCCGACGATAAAAAGGCCGAGGAACAGTTCAAAGAAGCGAGCGAGGCCTACGAAGTCCTTTCGGATTCACACAAGCGGCAGTTATATGATTCATATGGCCATGCTGGCCTTGAAGGGGCTGGCTTCAGGGGTTTTTCCGGAGTTGACGATGTCTTCAGCTCGTTCGGCTCCATATTTGAGGAGTTCTTTGGCGGAGGCATGGGTGATTTCAGCTTTGGCGGAAGAAAGAGAAGCCGTGCACGTCAGGGGGCGGACCTTCGTCACGATATATCCATTTCATTTGAAGAGTCGGCGTTCGGTGTCGAAAAAGAGGTCTCTGTCACAAAACAGGTAATATGCACGATATGTCACGGTTCCGGCGCCGCCGAAGGGACATCGAGAGAGACCTGCAAGACCTGCGGCGGAAGAGGGCAGGTCGCTCATTCTCAAGGGTTCTTCATGTTACAGACCACATGTCCCAAATGCCACGGCGAAGGGACGGTCATCTCAAAACCTTGCGGTGAATGCAGAGGGTATGGGAGAGTTCGTGCATCAAAACAGATAAGCGTTAAAGTACCTGCCGGTGTCGAAGACGGCATGAGGCTCATATTAAGAGGTGAAGGCGAAGCGGGCGAATCAGGCGGTCCGGCCGGAGATCTTTATGTTGTGGTCTCTATAAAAAGTCACGATCTCTTCAGGCGCGACGATGACAATGTAATAATAAGGCTCCCCTTATCATTCCCTCAGGCGGCCGTGGGAACTAAATTGACCGTTCCAACCCTTTATGGCAATGAAGAGATAGATATCCCCGCCGGAATCGAAACGGGTGAATATATAAAGATGAAGCATAAAGGTTTTACCAACGTTCATTCCAGAAAGAAGGGGGATCAGATAGTCGAGATCTTTGTTAAGACGCCAAAGAAACTTTCAAAGAAGCAGAAAGAACTGTTGGAAGAGTTCATCAGATCTTAAAAATAATGGACGCAAGACTTCAACATTTGACCACCCCGGACAAACTAAGGCTCTACTTTGAACTTTGGATCCCGAACCAGCCCAAGGCCGCCATAGTCTTTGTCCACGGTTTGGGGGATCACATCGGCAGATATGCCGAATTCGCAAAATATCTCATCGGCAAAAATTACGCCCTGTGTATGTATGACCAGCGAGGTCACGGCCGCAGCGGCGGCAGAAAAGCGCATTGCCATTCTTTTAACGACTATCTTCGCGACCTTTCGCAGGTAGTTGACATGGTCCATGCGTCGGCGCCCGGCGTTCCTCTGTTCCTCATCGGGCATAGTTTCGGCGGTCAGGTAGCCATCAACTTCGTTGCAAGGTATGCGAAGGGGGTGAGGGGCCTCGTCGCGCTCTCTCCTAACATCGAACCCCTCATAAAGATACCGGGTTGGAAAAAGAAACTTGCAGGAAAGATATCAAAAGTTCTCCCCATCATAAGGTTCTACACTCATGCTCAGCCTTCCCATCTCTCCCACGATGAGCAGGTCGTTGAGGCCTCACGGAGCGATCCCCTCATGCACTGGCATGTTACGGCAAGGCTGGGCACGGAGATCTTGAAGAACCTCTCCGGCATCCACCGCCTTGCATATAAGGTCAAGGTGCCGTCGATATTCATGCACGGAAGCGAGGATAGGATATGCTCAATCGAAGGGACAAGAAAGTTCTATTTCAGCCTTCTCGTTCAAAATAAGGAGATGAAGATCTATCCCGGTTTTTACCACGAGCTCCTTCATGAAGTTGAAAGAGAAAAAGTGCTCGTTGATATAGGCAACTGGCTCAACAATCAGATCATCGCCTTCAAAAGGATAGCAAGGGCGGATGAGGAAGGACATATATATGAAAAAGAAGCTCCTGATCTATGGCGTCATGTCAATAACGATACTGTCGATCATCGCACCTGATATCTCGCACGCGGGCCGGAGTTATCTAAGAACGCTCAACAAGTGGACAAAGACCGGAAGGGTCTTTGCGTTCGAAACACTCGACGCCATTTTGATATGGAAGGCGACATATCTTTCCATCGAACTCCTCGATGCTCAGCGCCAGCTGATCCATGAAAAGAAAATGGATCAGGACATCCCGATCGAAATTCCCGAGGGGGTCGGTTTCTTTGTGACGGTCTTCGTAAAGAAGGAGCTACGTGAATTTTCCATGGATAAGAATTCGGTCTGGAAGATCGTGTTGATAGGCGAGAACGGCGAAGAGATCCAGCCTTTCAAGGTAGACCCGATCCCTCGCACACCCACCTATTGGATCTTGTATCCCCATCTTGACGGATGGCAAAAGGCTTATTACGTGGAGTTCCCTAAGATCGGGCTCGGAAAAGAGCCAAAGCTGATTTTAAGAAGCATAGTTGCGCAGTCGGAGCTCAAATGGAACCTTAAGTAGAAAGAATGGTATCCCTCTTTAAGTTCTCGACCTTGTTCGGATGGTCCAGATTGTAATGAAGGCCTCTGCTCTCTTTCCTTGAAATGGCAGAGCGGATCACAAGCTCGGCGACGACCGCCAGATTTCTAAGCTCCACAAGATCTGATGTGACGGTGAAGTTCCAGTAATACTGATTTATCTCTTCTTTCAAGAGCTCTATCCTTGCTAGCGCGCGTTCAAGCCTCTTGTCTGTTCTTGCAATGCCCACGTAGTTCCACAAGGTTCTTCTTATCTCGTCCCAGTTCTGGGTGATGACCACCGACTCGTCGCTGTCGACCGCTCCTCCGGGGTTCCATGCGGGCATTCTGACGCTCTTTTTTGGCATATCATCTATTATTTCCAGAGCTCTATTTGCCGCCCTTGCGGCAAATACCACCGACTCCAAGAGTGAATTGGAGGCAAGCCTGTTCGCCCCGTGAAGTCCGGTACACGCATTCTCTCCGCAGGCAAAAAGTCTGTGCAGACCTGTCTCGGCATCTTTGTTGGTAAGGATTCCGCCGCAGAAATAATGCGCGGCGGGAACGACAGGTATCGGCTCCTTTGTCATATCGATGCCGCAGGAGAGGCATCGTTTATATATGTTAGGGAAACGCTTTTTAATGAACGAAGGTTTCTTGTGAGTGATATCGAGGAGTACGTATTCATTACCGGTGCGCTTGAGCTCTTTATCTATGGCCCTTGCCACGATGTCTCTTGTAGCAAGGCTTTCTCTGGCGTCATATTTTTTCATGAACCTGCTTCCGTCCGCCAGTCGTAAAATACCGCCCTCGCCGCGCACCGCCTCGGATATAAGGAACGATTTTGCCTTCGGATGGAAGAGACATGTCGGATGGAATTGCACGAACTCCATGTTCCCGATCATGGCGCCGGCCCTGAACGCCATCGCTATACCGTCGCCCGATGCCGTATCGGGGTTTGATGTGTATAAGTATACCTTTCCCGCGCCGCCTGTTGCGAGGAGGGTAATGCGCGCAGAAAATGTCTCGATCTTCCTCCTTTTTACATCAAGGACATAAGCGCCGTAGCACTCCTGTGTTACCAGCGATCTCTTCAGTTTTTTGTCGGTGATAAGGTCTACTGCAATATGATTGTCGTAGAGTGTTATGTTCGGATGATTGGCGATCGCCTGAAGCAGGGCGCGTTCTATCTCCTTGCCGGTGAAGTCTCCCGCATGAAGGACCCGCCTGTGGGAATGGCCTCCCTCCATGGTAAGATCAAATGGAGCGTCTTCGCTCTTTGTAAATCTAACTCCCCAGTCAACGAGGTTCTTTATCTGCCTCGGACCTTCACTTACGACCATCCTTACGATCTCTTCATTGCAAAGTCCGTCGCCGGCGCGTATCGTATCATCAACATGGCTCTCAAAGGAATCGGCCTCGGAGATAACGGAGGCAATTCCGCCCTGGGCGTATGCTGTAGCCGACTCATCGCCCTCTTTTTTTGTGACGATAACGACCTTTCCATTTGACGCAACCGATAACGCGTAGGAAAGTCCTGCGATGCCGCTACCTATGACCAAAAAATCGCTATTTATCTGCATGTATTTTGCGGATGATACTTGGTAGTTTTATTAAGTCAAGCCGATTCAGGGCCGAGCCTCAAAAAAACTCAATAAAAACAATAGAATTTGTTTGCCAATTTGAGAAACTTCGTGTAAAATGGGCCCCATAGAACCCTTAAATTTATTAAATAATTTCGTGGCGTTATGCTGAAACAATATTCTTGGTTGTTACACATACTTTTTATCCTTGTCGTATCGTTCTTTGCGGCCAAGATATCCAATGTTTATCTGGGCAGGATGTTCGAAGTAAAAAAATCTATCGGCGTCCTTAAAACTTCGGAAGCGCCGGCAGAGAGTCCCCAGCCAAAGAGCGAAGATGATTACGCTGTCATCAAACAGAGGAACATTTTTGATTCAAGCGAGTCAATTGTAGATACAACAGCTGAGGGAGGGGCCGATTCCGCGTATATTCCCGGAGGTGAGGCGGTGAGGACAAGCCTTGGTATAAAGGTCCTTGCGGTACTTGTGATGGGAGAGGGTAAAGATAAGCGTTCTTCCGCCACTATAGATTCCGGCGGAAGCGGAGGGATAGATGTCTACGGGGTTAACGACGAAAGATCGTTTTCCCCGGGGGTTAGGCTTGTGCAGATAAAACCGGACAGGATCGAGTTCATCAGGAACAACCATCTGGAATACGCCGAGCTTGTAGAGAATTCTGGCGAATCGATATTCGGGCCTCCGAAACCTTTTGGATCTAGCGTGGCGTCAAAGGGCCCGGCGGCCGGCGATACAATAGCTGATTCGGCCGAAGGAAAATTCACCATAGATCAGAAGGAGATAGATAACGCCATACAGAACATTGATAAACTCTTCACAGAGATAAGGGCGGTCCCGAACTTTCAGAATGGCAAGGTCTCAGGCATGAAGATACTCTCGGTGAAACCCGGAAGCGTATTCTCAAAACTTGGTCTTAAACGCGGCGACGTTCTCAACAGGATAAACGGCATTGACCTTGATGTCAGAAAAGGTTTTGAGATATTCAGTCAATTAAAAGAACAAAAGAACCTTACTCTTGACCTCGTCAGGGGCGGGGCAAACCAAACGGTGGAATATGAGATACGATAAAAAGTTTAACAAGTTAAGATGCCTTTTATTTTTCGCGGTGTTCGGCCTTTTCCTGTTGACCGCATCTTCCTCCGTTAGATCCGCCCCCGAAACTCCTAAAGACCAACCTGCCCATGCTACCGAGCAAGACTCGCATGGTGACACCGCAGGTGCTCCGCCGGAAACAGCAAATGCGGCCGGACCCAATGGAGAGGAGATGGTCTTTCTCAACGTGCAGGACGCCGATATAAAAGATGTTATTAAGCAGATAAGCAAAGCTACCGGACGCAACTTCATCATCGACGACAAGGTAAGGGGAAAGGTCACGATCATCTCGGAAAAACCGATGACGAGGGAAGAAGCATATCAGACATTTCTTTCAGCGCTTGAGGTCGCCGGATATACTATAGTCAAGGGTCCGGCCGGGGTCATAAAGATAATTTCGCTCAAAGAGGCTATTCAAAATCCCATACCGACACATGTCGATACGACTCCCATTACCGATAGTTTTATTACAAGGCTCATCGCCCTTCAGAACATAAGCGCGGTTGAAATGTCGAACGCCATCAAAGGTCTCGTTTCAAGAGAGGGAAATCTTTTTGCCTATCCCGCTACCAATACGCTCATTATCACGGATTCGGGGACCAACATCGACCGTTTGATGAAGATAATCAAAGAGCTCGACCAGGAAGGGCCTCAGCAGGTGCTGGAGATCATCCCGGTAAATAACGCCAGTGCGCGTGATGTTGGTCAAATGGTCAATCAGCTCTTTGAACGGGAAAAAGCCGCCTCAAAGAGGAGTTCGCCAGGCAAAAAGGGAGGCGAGCTTGAAGAGATGGCAGAGGTGTCTAAGATAATTCCCGATGAAAGAACGAACGCCCTTATTGTGCTTGCGAGCAGGCGCGCCATCGACAAGGTGAGAAATATCATTCAGAAACTTGACCAGCGGCTCGATCCCACTAGAGAGGGAAAGATACATGTCTATTTCCTGAAGCATGCCCAGGCAAAACAGATGGCCGAGATGCTTTCAACTCTCACCTCCGGTTCGGGGGGTAGCAAAAGCTCCAAAGGGTCAAGCGCCGGTCCGCTTGTCGCAGAGTTTGAAGGCGGCATGAAGATAACTGCAGATGAGGCGACGAACTCTCTCGTTATTACCGCGACTCCCAAGGACTATCAAACTCTCATCGAAAAGGTTATTTCACAGTTGGATATTCCAAGAAGGCAGGTCTATTTGGAATCCGTTGTCATGGAGTTGACGGTAAGAAAAGGGGGCGACTACGGAGTGGGAGGGTTCGGCGGTCTATCCAAAGGCCCGTTCAAGGGATTTGTTACCGATCCCTATCCCGGGGCATCCGGCGGCGCCGGCATACTTTCTTCGTTCATGTCGGGGGCTGTTCCAACATTTCCGACGGGATTGTTAGGTGGGCTCATCGGAAACGGGACCGTGCCCATCACTATTGGCGATACGACCAAGAACATTCCCTCCGCCGGCATCTTCTTCTCGGCGCTTTCAACCTATGGAGATGCTAACGTCATATCAACTCCAAGTATCCTGACATTGGATAACGAAGAGGCAAAGATAGAGGTCAAAGGAAAGGAATACTACAAGGGTAATCCTCTCGTCAGCGCAACGGGAACCCAGTATTCAACGCAGGCATCAGAAACAGGGCTTATCTTGAAGATCACTCCTCAGATAGGCGAGGGCGACAATATTTCCATGAAGATAGAACAGTCTCTCTCAGATTTTTCAGGCGTCTCCAACGACCCACAGGTCCCGCGTCCCACGAAAGAGCGTTCTATCAAAACATCGGTCGTTACCAAAGACGGACAGACGGTGGTCCTTGGCGGCCTTATGGAGGACAAATCGGGAACCGACAAGTCAAAAATCCCGCTCCTTGGAGATATCCCGATACTCGGGAACCTCTTCAAAAGGACCACGATATCGAAACAAAAGGTCAATCTTCTCATATTCATAACGCCGCATGTTGTGAAGGACCCGACCGATTTTGCGGCGATCTTAAAGAAGAAGATAGAGGAGCGTAACAAGTTCATCGACGAGAACTACGGTAAGAGACAGCGCGCGGCCATCAAAAAATCGATCACCGACCATCGCGAAGATCTTCTAGAGTTCAAGGGCGATATGGAAAGGTCCTTTAAACCCGTTACGTCTGTGACCACCACGCCAATTCCTCAGGCGGCGAGACAGCCGGTGATAACGGCCCCGCAACAACCGCAGACGGAGCTTGGCGAAACAAGAAAGATGATGCATCCTGAAAGTTCAAACACGAAACCTATAGCGACGACACAAACTCCCGTAACGACAGGGTCGTCATCATACACTTCTACTCCTGCAACGGCGCCGCAGGGGCGCGTTAAGGCGCCGGTGATAAGCGTTCCGCCGCCGGCACCCGGGGCAAGGGGAGAGGAACTTGATCTGGCATATTAATTATGGAAGATAGATCCTTAGGAGCCATACTTTTAGAGACGACTACCCTGACCGAGGCACAGCTCGAGCAGTCGCTGGCCGTTCATCGCGAGAAGGGGATTAAACTCGGCGACGCGCTGATTCAGCTCAAGTTTCTCCGTACAGAGGATATCTTGAAGGCTCTCTCCATCCAGCTCGGATTCCCATATGAGAATAGAATAAATACCGATGACATTCCGGCCGACCTGATACAGAACCTTCCCATTAACTATTCAAAAAAGAACGAGGTCCTTCCGTTAAGAAAAGAGGGAAACGCTATAGTGGTTGCCGTTGCCGATCCCACAAATTTTTATGTTATAGACGATCTTCGCACATTGTTCGCGAGCGATATAAAACCTGTCATCGCCAGTTCATATGAGATAGTCAACGCCATCAACACGGTCTATAACCGAGCGACCGGTTCGGGCGAAGATGCGATGGGCGATCTTGATCAGAACATGGGGGAGATCAACGCCGATTTCGACGAGCCGGTGGATCTCCTTGATGCCACCGATGAGGCGCCTATCATAAGGCTCGTCAACTCGCTTCTTTTCCGCGCCGTTAAGCAGAAGGCAAGCGATATTCACATCGAACCTTTTGAAAAGGAGCTGGTCATCCGCTTCAGGATAGACGGCGTCCTTTACGACATAATGAACCCGCCAAAGCGCGCTCAGAACTCCATCATCTCGCGCGTCAAGATCATGGCGGGTCTTAACATCGCCGAAAAGAGGTTGCCGCAGGACGGCCGCATCAGGATAAAGATCGCGGGGAAGGATATCGACATCCGTGTTTCTACTATACCAACGGCCTTCGGCGAAAGCGTTGTGATGCGTCTTTTGGATAAGAGCGCGGTCCTTCTCGACCTTAATTCTCTGGGCCTTCAGGGAAGGCAACTCGACTGGATGCACGAACTTATCACTAAGAGCCACGGGATCATCCTGGTCACCGGCCCCACCGGTTCCGGTAAGACCACAACACTTTATGCCGCGCTTTCAAAGATCAACTCAAAAGATATAAAGATAATAACCATTGAAGACCCGATAGAATATCAGATCGCGGGGATAAATCAGGTGCAGGTCAATCCCAAGATAGAACTGACGTTCGCCGCAGGCCTTCGCGCATTCTTGCGTCAAGACCCAGACGTGATAATGGTCGGAGAAATTCGTGACAGAGAGACCGCCGAGATCGCCATTCAGGCATCGCTAACAGGCCATTTGGTCATTTCAACTCTCCATACCAACGATGCTCCGGCCACGGTCTCGAGGCTTGTCGAAATGGGAGTGGAACCGTTCCTTGTTTCTTCCTCGATCATAGGTGTCATCGCCCAGAGGCTGGTAAGAACCGTCTGTCACGATTGCGCAAAGAAATACAATCCTCCTGCCGAAGAGCTAGAAAAACTGGGTCTTACGCTTGATGACCTTCGAGGAAGACAGTTGTACAAGGCCGTCGGTTGCCCCAATTGTCTTGAAACAGGTTACATGGGACGACTCGCTATATACGAATTCATGCTCATGAACGATGAGATAAGGGCGGAGATCATGAAAGGGTCGGACGCTTCGTCTATTAGAAAGGTCGCGGCGGGCACCGGAATGACAACGCTCATGGGCGATGCGGCAACAAAGATATTGCAGGGGCTTACGACCGTGGAAGAGGTGTTAAGGGTGATTCAGGATAACGCTTAAAATATATGCCGGCATATTCATATTCAGGTATCAACGACAAGGGAAAGAACGTTACGGGCTCAATGGAGGCCGAGAACGAGAAGGTGGCGCGCGCAAAGCTCCGCAAATCAGGAATATTCCCGACCTCGCTTGCGCTCGGCGGATCGATAAGGTCCGCGAAAATGGGCCTTTCGGCGCAGTACGACTTTAAAAAGTTATTCAGCGGCATTAAGAAGCAGGAGGTATCGCTCATGACCCGCCAGATGTCGACGCTTCTTGCCGCGCACGTTCCGCTTGTCGATGCGCTTCAGGCGATGTCCGAACAAATATCGAACGAAAAATTAAAGAACATCGTTTCCGAAATGAGACAGAAGGTGGTCGAGGGGGCCAAGTGGTCGGATACCATGAAGGCCTACCCCAAGGTCTTCAACGGGATGTATATCAATATGGTCAACGCGGGTGAGAACAGCGGCGCCCTTGATATCGTCCTTTCAAGGCTCGCCGATTTCACCGAAAACCAGGATAAGATAAGGAGCAAGGTAACCGGTGCCATGATCTATCCCATAATCATGGGTGTAGTGGGTGTAGGCCTCATGACGGTCCTTTTGACCTTCATGGTCCCCAAGATGACGGCCATATTCAAGGGGCAGAAGATGGTGCTTCCCCTTCCTACCCGGATACTCATATTTATCAGCGGAACACTTTCAGACTATTGGTATATTATCCTTATATTACTTGGTGTTGGCATATACTTCTTAATGAAATGGATCAAGAGGCCGGCGGGCAGGGAATACAAGGACGGGCTACTCCTTAGAATGCCCGTCTTCGGAAATCTTGTGAGGCTTGTCGCTATATCAAGGTTTGCCCGCACGCTTTCAACCCTTCTGTCGAGCGGCGTTCCGATGCTTATGGCAATGGATATAGTCAAGAACGTCGTCGGGAACGTGGTCTTACTGAAGGCGGTAGAAGATACCCGCGACAGCGTAAAAGAAGGTGAATCGATCGCCGAGCCCCTCAAAAGGAGCGGGCATTTTCCGCCTCTTGTGACCCACATGATATCGATAGGTGAAAAGACAGGTTCGCTTGAAGGGATGCTTGAGCGCATCTCCGATACTTACGATGCGCAGGTAGACAACGCCGTCTCTACCATGCTCTCTCTGTTGGAACCGATACTGATCATGGTAATGGGCGGCGCCATTACGTTCGTTGTTATATCTATTTTATTACCCATTCTACAAATGGGTGATCTTGGTTCACTTGGAAGATAACCAAAGAAAGGAGCATGGTATGAACAGACTAAGGGGGATGGCGGGACAACGAGGTATGACGCTCATCGAAATATTGATAGTCATTACCATTTTGGGCCTTGTGATGACGCTTGTCGGGAGCAGGGTCATCAAACAGTTCGGTAAGGCAAAGATAAAGACCACACAGCTTGCAATGCATCAGCTCTCGCAGGCGATAACCGAATATCAGCTGGACCACAACAAGATCCCAACGGTCGGCGACGGACTTTCGTCATTGGAACCAGAATATATGGAAACAGTGCCCAACGACGGTTTTGGCAACCCTTTCCATTATGAGGTGCCCGGACAGAACGGCAAGCCGTTCGATATAATATCTGACGGTCCTGACGGAACGCCCGGCACAGAGGACGATATAAGACTATCCGAAGTGGGAAAATGACCCGAAACAAAGGATTCACGCTTATTGAAGTAATGATCGTGCTTGTCATCATTGCCACGATGGCATTCATAGGCACTTCTCTTCTTACGAACACCTTCCGCTCAAAGGCAAGGGAGCTTTCGTGGAGGATGGCGAGCACGATAAAGTATCTTTTCAATTCCGCCGTTACGGAGAATAAGACCAACAGGCTCGTCCTAGATTTCGAGAACAACACCTATTGGGCAGAAGGGACCTCTGAAAAGTTCCTTCTAGAGACCCCGGAAGAACAGGAAAAGACAAAAAGACTTAAAGAAGATCTGGAAAAGAACAAGGACAGGGAAGAGTCCAAAAAGGTCGAAGGGGCGACCTCCGAGTCCGGCGAGGAGGCCGCAAGTGAAGCGCCGGCGATCGAGCCTCTCGAGCCGACATTCGGCTCCATAGAAACGCCTCTTTTGGAGACAAAGAAGCTTCCTAGCGGCATCATGTTCAAAGATGTATACACAAGCCACGATAAGGAGCCGGTAGGCGGCGGCAGGGCATACATATACTTCTTTCAGAATGGATCGGCCGAGGCCGCTATCATTAATTTCAAGGACGAGGCGGATGAAAAACAGCTCTCGGTCAAGATAAATCCGTTCACCGGTGATGTTGACATACAGCCTGAATACAGAAAACTTGAATCAGTTAGCAAATAGTTCTTTGATATAATGTCCATTCCGCGACGTTAGAGATAAACAGGTAACTGACTGTCCATTCAGCCGCGCTTGAGGTATTTGCCTTTTCGGTCGTAAAACCTGTGCGGCTTTTAAAATCATAAAATTTGGCGTCTTCACTGCGACAAGCTCGTTCAGGCGCCAAATTTTAAAGCCACGACAGGTTTTACTTCCTCATACGGCAAACACCTCATCCCTCGCGTTCCGCTCGGGAACGCAAGCGGCTTCATGGACAGCCAGTCACCTGTTTAAACTCTAATGACTGCTTCACTAGAAAGTTGTCGCGTGTTTTGAAGGGGCGGGTGAGGTGTGAAAGCGACGTCGCGGAGGGCACGGCAACGGCAGCCCGTTTTATAACCGCCGTGACCGAGCGGCCCTAGGTGCCGGATTTGCGGCGTTTGAGCAAATCCGGACACCGGTCGCTTGAACACCTTACCCGCTCCTGCAAAACCGGTCGCATATTGGACATTATGGAAAGTTGATGATTTATATGAAAAAGGGATTCACACTTTTAGAGGTGATGCTGGCGCTCGCTATCTTCGCCTTTGCCATGACCGCGCTCGTGAGCTTTCACGCGCGCGGCTATGTAAACGACGCCAAGGCGAGACGCCTAAGCGTCGCCGTTGCCCTTGCCCGCGCAAAGATGACCGACACCCAGATTGATGTAGAAAAAGAGATAACAAAGGGGGCATTTCCTGAAGAAAAGTCGGACGCCGGGGAATTTGAAAAACCGTACGACGAATACAAATGGAAGGTGGAGATAAGAAAGGTCGAACTTCCGCTCCCCCCGCTGGGCGACAATGCAGGGGAGGCTAACAAACAGATGATGGAGATGATGACAAAGCAGATATCGGACGCCATCAGAGAGATAAAACTTACCATCTCCTGGATGGAGATGGAAACTGAAAAGTCGTTCAGCGTGACCACGCATATCGCTAAAATGTAATATGAATAAGAAAGGTTTCACATTACTTGAAGTCCTTATCGCCGTCTTCATCCTTGCCATAATGTCGATGATGATATGGCAGATCACATCCAACGCATATCGGGGCACCGAAAAGGCCGGCAAATATGACAGCGTTTTTCAGTATGCAAGGATATCGCTCAAAAGATTGACCGACGACCTTTCCATGGCGTTTCTTGTAGCGCCGGCCCTTCAGGGAAGAAAGTCGGACGGAACACCATATTTTGAGACGCAGTTCATAGGAGAGGACAGGGGAGACTCCGACTATGTCTATTTCATGAGCTTTTCCAACACAAGGCTCATCAAGAACGAAAAGAAGGGTGACGTGGTCAAGATCGCCTATTCTCTTGAGGAGTGTCCGGACAGCGAAGAAAAAAAGTCCTGCCTGATGAGGAAGGACCTCTTTTCGTTCGAGAAGGACATTAAAGATGCGGGCGTCTCTTTTCCCGTGGCCGAAAATGTCAAGAAGTTCAATCTTGAGTACTACGACACGGCCAAGAGCGAATGGAGAGGTGACTGGAACACGAAGGACCCCGTATATTTAGGCAAACTTCCGCGTGCGGTAAGGATAACGCTGGTATTCACAGATCCTAAGAGCGAAGAGGAAGAGATGTTTTTTACGACAGAAACATTGCTTCCTCTTTCCTCGGGTCTGATAGATTTTTAAGATGAGAAATCAAAAAGGCATAGCACTGATGATGGTCATCTCGGCGATCATGCTCCTCAGCATGGTGATACTCGAGTTCGTCTACAGCACTAACATCAATTACAAGATAGCGGTCAACGAAAGGGAGCGCCTGCAGGCCTTCTATCTTGCCGAGTCGGCGCTTAACCTGATGAAGGTGGAGATCAAGATAGACAAACAGCTCAAATATCAGATCGCATCTTCCCCTATAGCTTCGGCGATAAACAACCTCCCCATAAACTTGAGCGAGCCAATGTGCCAGCAGTTCCCGTTCTCAACGGCGCTTATAAGGGGCTTTTTTATGGGCGGCGCACTGCCGGTCATGCCCGGGTCCGAAGTGGCCGGGCCTGCGGAAGGAAAAGAGCCGGAAAAGGATAGTTCTGCAACGGCCTTCGAATCAGAGAGCGCGCAGGAATTCCTGGCCTTTGACGGTGATTTTGACGGACAGTGTGAGGACGAAGGCGGAAAGATAAATTTCAATTACTTCTACGGGGTCGATCCGGCCCAGCAGGCGCTTTCCGGCAACAACCCCTACGATTCCTATAAGATACTCATCGCGAACTTTCTGAAACAGGAGAGATTTAGCAAGCTTTTCACCGGCATCACGCCGGAGAAAATAGACGAATCGGTGAGGAACGTGGCCGACTGGGTGGATAAGAACGACGTGATAAACGAACTTGGGAACATGACGCAGGGGATGGAGGATTCGCTCTATACGAACGAGAACGATGCGAAACCGGTCAACGCCAAGCTCCTGTCGCTGGACGAGATCCATCTTGTGGACGGAATAGACGATACATGGTTCATGCCTGTCCAGGATATGTTCACCGTCTACGGTGATAACAAGGTCAATGTCTGTATAGCAGAGGACGAGGTGGTCTGGACGCTTATCCTTGCCTATGCCGCACAGAACCCCAATCTTCCGCCATTGAACCAGAAAGACCCCGAACTCAAGAAAAAGCTCGTTGATACGGTCAAATTCGGCTGTACCGGAGCCCAGGCACAGGTAAACAAGATAGCCGCCGACCTCGATGCGGCCCTTGGAATAGGTTCGCAGTCGCAAGGTTCAACTACCGGCGGCTTCGCCAATTTTATAACGACGGAATCCCGTTATTTTTCGTTAAAATTAACGGGACAAGTGAACGAGACTATGGTAAATATCATGACCGTTCTGGATATAAAAAATACCGATCCTAAAAGATGGAGAATGCTCTATTACAAAGTTTATTAGGTTGATAAGTTAGTAGGTTAATAGGTTAAAACCTTCAAATCTATAGGCCTTTAAACCGTTTTAGTTATGCCGCAGAACATATTAGGCATCGATGTCGGAAGTTATTCCATAAAGGCCGCCCAGATAAGGCGGACCTTTAAAAGCTTCGAAATGGTGAAGTTCTTCGAGCGTCAGATACAATATAGCGAACTTCTGACGCCGGAAGAGGCGACATCTGCCGCCATCACTGGCATCATTGAGGATAACGCGCTCACATGGGACCAGGCGATAGTCGGGCTTCCCGGACAATATGTATCTTCCAGGCTCATCACACTTCCTTTCGGCAGCAAAAAAAAGATAGACCAAACGATAGAGTTCGAGCTTGAGAACTATATCCCTTACGAACTTGCCGATGTCGTCGTTGATTACCACATCGTAAAACTTACCAAAGAATCTTCCAAGGTGCTTGTTATGTACGCCCCCAAGGGGAGTTTTGCAAAATACCTGACGCTACTTGAGAATTCAGGGGTAGACCCGAGGATCGTCTGCGTTGAAGGCGTGGAGCTGGTGAATCTTGTCAACTTGGGCATGGTCCCTCCGGAAGGCGTTTTTGCGCTTGTGGATGTCGGTCACAAAAAGACCACCGTCACTATCTGCAAGGGAAAGAATCTCATATATACGCGCACCATAATGATAGGCGGCTACCATTTTACGGATGCCATCGCCGCAAGGCTCAACGTCCCCACGGAAGAGGCCGAAAAATTAAAGATCGAAATGGGGCAGGTGAATCTTGAAAAAGAAGGGGCGCTCGACGACCTTACAAAACAGATATTCGAAACGATCAGAACGGTGGCCGACGAATTAACGCTTCACTTGCGCCAGACGTTCTTTGCATATCAGGATGAAGAGGGAGAAGCGGTCTCGGGTATCTATCTCTCCGGCGGTACTTCAAGGATGCCCGGCCTTGACCGTTATTTAACTGTCAAACTCAAACAGAATGTCGCATTTCTCGACTGTCTCGAGTTCCATTTTTCAAGACTTGAGTCCAGCGATGTTCACCTTCAGCTCATTCCTCAGGCGCTAGCTCTTGCGCTAAGAGGTGTTGCGCCCGCAGGCCTTCCTGAAATAAATTTCAGGAAGGACGAGTTCGTCTATAAGGGCGATGTTAAGGAGATAGGCGGCGGCATAAGAAAGATGGCCATAGCCGCGGCTGTCGTCATCATTCTGCCTGTCTCTTATTTCGGTATAAGATATTTTTCTCTCTCTAAGAAAGTCTCCGAAGTAAATAAGGACATCGCCAATCTTGTGGTGCAGGCCATACCCGATGTCAGTGTAAAGCGCCTTACCACCGCATCGGCGGCGTTGCAAACGGTAAAACAGCGCCGCAACGATGTGAGCGACAGGCTTGGGAAGCTCTCTATGGCCATGGGCTCATCCTCGCTTGACGTGCTTAGGGAGGCCTCGGCATCTTTTCCGTCGCGCGAAGAGGTTCAGGTAGATATAGAGGATTTCAATTACCAGGCCGGGAAACTAAAGATGGCAGGAAGGACCACCTCCTTCGAGGCGGTCGATAAGATAAAGGTCTCTCTCGATAAGAACCCCAAGTTCAAGAACGTCGCCACCGGCAACGTCAGAAAGGGCGTTAAGGACGAGATCAAGTTCGACATTACCCTTGATCTAAAAGGCCCGGAGTCAAGGACCGAAAAAACTTCGGAACAAAAACCTTCAAAGGGGAAGAAGACAGAAGGATTTTAACAAATGTCTCTTAAGAGCAGATACGCAATATTCGAACGTTTGAACCCGGAAGCCCTGTTCAACACCTTCCTCGGTATGCAGCCGCGCGAACAGATCATCGCAATGGTGGCTACCGGCATCATGCTTATCATCGTCATAGTCATGCCGATATCGCTTGCCGGTGGAAAGATATCCATGATGGAGAACGAGATATCGACCGGAAGGGAGAAGATAAACGACGTCATGAGGGAGATAGCAGACTACAACAGGGAAAAGGTCAAGCTTTCGGCCATAGAGTCCCAGATGAAATCGGGTTTTGACACCTCCATATCCACAACGCTTGAGAATATAGCCTCCCAGACCGGTGTTAAAGAGAACGTAGATTCTTTAAAAGAACGTCCGTTGATACCTTCTGAGATATACGATGAGTCAAGCGTAGATGTAAGGGTCTCAAAGCTCACCATCGCTCAGTTGATCGACTATCTTTATAAGATAGAGAGCGAAAGGACGCGTGTGCTGAGGATAAAACAGCTTCACGCCAAACCGCGCTACGACAATAAAAAATTAATGGACGCGTCGTTCACGGTGTCTACGTTCAAGCTCTCGGGCGAAGGCGGATGATAAAAGGCGGTACAGCGGTTCGGAAATCTATGATATAGTATTTAACAAAGGGCGCCTCTAAAAACCCATTGGCGTGTCATTGCGAGGAAGCGTAGTGACCGAAGCAATCTCCATAAATCAAGTGTTTATGGGGGATTGCCGCGCCCCTTCGGGGCTCGCAATGACAGAACAAGCAGGTTTTTAGAGGCGCCCCAAAAGTATTACTAACCAAAGGTTAAAATGCTATAATATGCCGAAATTGATCAGATACGTAGGATATATCGTTCTTTTTGTGATATCGTTCTTCTTCTTCCTCTATTGGACCTTTCCGTATGACATCCTGAAGGAGAGGATGGTCCAGGCCGCGATGCAGCAGTTAGGCGGAGATTACGATGTAAGGATAAGCGATTTTTCCCCGAGCTTTTTCACGGGCGCGACCCTTAAGAACGTTAAGATACTCAAACATTCTGGCGATCAGGTCTCCACCACATGGGAAGCGTCCAAAATAAAAGCGCGGACGAGCCTGTCATCTCTGCTTTTTGGCAGGAGCAACGTAAGTTTCGACATAATCAATAAGAAGAGCGAGATCGAAGGATCCTACAAGGCAACAGATGAGGGATTTAATTTTGAAAGCGACCTTTCGGATTTTAACATCGGGGACATGGGCTTTCTTACGGGCGACGGAACGGCAAAGCTCGTTAGCGCGATCGATGGCTCTATACGCCTGAACATAAACAATAAGCAGATAATCCAGAGCACGGGTTCAGCCAACCTTGACATCAATAACATAACGCTCAAGGAAGGGGAGTTGCGGTTCGGCGAAGGAGGGGCGTTCAATGTGCCGGAACTTTTCCTTGCCAAGAAAGGTTCCACGATAAAGATCGAACTTTCAAAGGGTTCTATTAAGGTCAAAGAGCTCAAGCTCAAGGACGGCGATCTCAATATGGACCTGACCGGAGACATCTTCATGTCATCATCGGCCAAGAATTACAGAATGAACCTGAGAGGGACGTTCTCCGTGAGCCAGAAGCTTGAACAGGCGGTCCCGATCCTCTTTATGGTAGAAAAACAAAAACAGCCGGACGGGACATATCCGATAACTATAACCGGAAGGCTGGGACAGCCTTCAATCAAGATCGGCGATTTCACCTTGCCACTCTAAAAAATGCCTCTCGATAAAGGGATAAAATACAGGACCCACAAAAGAAGGCGGCCTCTCATCCTTGTCACCAACGATGACGGGATCCATGCGGATGGACTTAAGGCGCTTGCATCTTCGCTGGCACGTGTTGGCGACATTCTTGTTGTTGCACCGACTACCGAACAGAGCGCCACCAGTCACGCGCTTTCTCTTTACAAACCCTTGCGCTGCGACAAGGTCCGAAAGAACGTCTACGGCGTGGATGGGACACCTACCGATTGCATAAATTTAGGCGTTCATTTGATCCTTAAAGGGCACAAGCCCGACCTTGTCTTCTCCGGGATCAACCGCGGGCCCAATCTGGGAGACGACATACATTATTCAGGCACTGTCTCCGCCGCAATGGAAGGCGGGCTCATGGGGATACCTTCCGTTGCCGTCTCGGTAGGATATATTACGAGGACCAAGGGAGAGCTGAAATATGGAGCGGCCGCCGCCTTTGCCGCAAGGGTGGCCTCGACCGTACTTGAAAAAGGTCTGCCAAAAGGGTTAATATTGAACGTAAATGTCCCGAGCAAAAATGCGCGTGAGATCAAAGGGCTCAAGATAACCTGCTTAGGAAAGAAGAACTATTCCAATATAATGTCCGAGAACATGGACCCAAGAGGCGGAAAGTATTACTGGATCCACGGAGAGGAGACCGGCTTTGATAATATCAAGGGTTCGGACTGCAACGCCATTTCTGAAGATCATATCTCGATAACACCTATCATTGTCGATCCCACTTCCCGTTCTTTTATCGGCAAAATGAAAAATTGGAGATTTTAATGTCGACCCGTCACGCTCAATATCAAAAATCCCATTTAACCGTTACGCAGAACGGCTACTACATCGCCCGTAAGAGGATGTTGGAGATGGACATAAGGCCCCAGATAAAGGACGGAAGGGTTCTTGCGGCCATGTCGAAGGTCCCCCGCGAAAGGTTCGTGCCGGAAGGCCTCGTCGCGCAGGCGTACAGCGACCGGCCGCTCAATATAGGCGAAGGGCAGACGATATCGCAGCCCTTGATAGTTGCAATGATGAGCGCGCTTTTGCACCTTAAGGGAACTGAAAAGATATTGGAGATAGGCACCGGCAGCGGTTATCAGGCGGCCATTCTTTGTGAGCTTGCCAAGAAAGTATATTCCATTGAAAGGATATCTTCTCTTTCTAACAGGGCGCGGCGGATACTTTATGAAATAGGTTATGTGAATTTTACGCTTAGGATAGGCGACGGAACGCTTGGCTGGCCGGAAAACGCTCCGTTCGACGGCATCATAGTCACCGCCGGAGCTCCGGTCATTCCTGAGGCGCTTGTAGAACAGCTTGCTGATGGCGGAAGGCTCGTCATTCCTGTCGGTGGCGAGGAGGTGCAGACGCTCAAGATAATCACAAGGATCGGGAGCTCTTTTAAGGAGGAGTCCGTTTCGGGCTGCAGGTTCGTAAAGCTTATAGGTGAATATGGGTGGAAGAAAGATGCATGAAGCATGGGCCATGAAGTGTAAGGCGGGATCCCTTAAAAGGGTTCTTCTTGCTTCTTGCTTCCTGTTTCTTGCCTCATTCCTCTTCTCCTGCGCTACCTCTTTCGACGCCAAGGGAAAGTTCCATCGTGTTCAGTCGGGCGAGACTATCTGGAGGGTCGCCAAGGCCTACAGAGTTTCCGTGCAGGACCTTGCGGAGCTGAACAATATCGAGGACGGAACCAAGATAGGACCCGGCACAAGGCTCTATCTACCCGATAGGCCCAAGAAGGAATCGTTCAAAAAACTGCCACGGAAAGAACGAGAGCAACTGTTCAACGCCCCGATCCAGACCGACCGCACAAGGTTCGTCTGGCCGGTCGGTGGCACAGTGGTGTCCAACTTCGGCATAAGGAACGGCCGGAGACACGACGGGATAGACATCGCCGCACGATCCGGCACGGTCATCAGGGCGGCGGCCGCAGGAAAGGTGGTCTTTTCGAGCAGGCTTGGAGGCTACGGGAACACTATTATAATAAGACATGACGATAATTTCTTTACCACATACGCCCACAACAGGCAGAACAAGGCAAAAAAGGGGGCTACGGTCAAAAAGGGGCAGATCATAGGTTTTGTGGGTGCGACAGGAAACGCAACAGGGGCCCATATACACTTTGAAATTCGTCATGGACAAAAAGCAAGAAATCCTCTATTTTTCCTGCCTGTCAAAAAATAACAGGAACAACCCAGGAACCACGTAGAAATTTTTTATTCTTATGGAGAAAGGATCGGATATGGAGTCGATACTCAAGGCAAGCATAAGGGATATCCCTGATTTCCCAAAACCCGGCATTATATTTAAAGATATCACCCCCATACTTTCCAACAGCGCCGTTTTTTCAAGGGTGATAGACGAGTTCGCGGCACGGTATTCCAAGAAAACGTTCGACACGATAATAGGAATAGAATCGAGGGGTTTTTTGTTCGGAGCATCGCTCGCCTATAAACTGGGCAAGCCGTTCGTGCCGGTCAGAAAAAAAGGAAAGCTCCCTTATAAAACAGTTGAAGCCACTTACGATTTAGAATATGGGTCTGCGACCATTGAAATGCATGTGGACGCCATTGACAAAGGCCACAAGGTAATAGTCATTGACGATCTCCTTGCTACAGGAGGCACGGCGGCGGCGACATGCGCTCTGGTCGAAAATCAGGGCGGGCATGTTGTTGAATGCGCTTTTGTTGTTGAGCTTGCGTTCCTTAACGGGCGCAACAAATTAAAAAGCGATGTCCACGCCCTCGCAACATACAATTAAGGGCGCCTCTAAAAACCTGCTTGTTCT
>PCWZ01000001.1:3450-4057 GCA_002796305.1 Deltaproteobacteria bacterium CG11_big_fil_rev_8_21_14_0_20_49_13 | reverse complement strand
GCCAGCCCAACCCATGAACCATTATAATAAAGTTCGGCCATTTCGATAGGAAAAGGGGATTTTGCCTCTCTTATAAATGTAAGCTTTTCGCATTCTTTAGAGCATTCAGCCGTGATCGTTTCAGCATCATTGACAGTAACAATTGTACTCGAGTTTTCTTCTATAAAATAATTCTGAAATATAGAGACCCCTTGGGAAGGTTGAGTTCGGTGTACTTCTATCGGACTTATGGACTGATTACTAAACCCATTCCGGACGAGCGTAAGATTTATCTGGTATATATCAGATGATTTAATAAGAGGCACGCTGAAATCTTTAAAAATAAGATCCGAGATAGTTACGTGACGACTCAAAAAATTTTTGATCAATATCGAAGGACCCTTAAACTCATCTCCAATGATACTCACATTTTTATAAGTCCTTGGCGTAGAGTTCCAAATTTTTTTACCGGTTATTTTTATATCAAACACTCTGCTCTTTTCAGATCGTATCATAATGGGATCCTTACTGACAATAATCGGGCTCTTTAAGTCGATATCTTTTGTCATGATGATCTTTTTTATTATCTTATTGCCATGATCGGCAAAGAGCATTTCCAAATCGCCCG
>PCWZ01000001.1:0-3441 GCA_002796305.1 Deltaproteobacteria bacterium CG11_big_fil_rev_8_21_14_0_20_49_13 | reverse complement strand
CGTCTAGATGGGCTTTTTCCCCTTCTGAATTCACTATTTCGGTTGCGCAGATATGCGCATGCCACCACTCGTCGGTGTAGGGCTTGAACACGATATCGTTCCAGTCTCCCGTTGTCCCCACAGGTATAGAATCGTCATAACAGTTTACTGGAAAAAAAATATATGAATAAACACCTTTATCTTCCCACGCGTCACAAGTGGCCTCCAGATTAAGAAAAATATTCCAAAATTTCCCAATTATCGCTTTGTTTCCGGAAGCAAGCGCTACCGCGCTTCTTAGCTCTTCTTCAGTTGAAACTTCGCACGGTTTGTTCCACCAACCCTCATATATTTTTCGCTGATTCAGGTGATGTTTTAATATGCTTGCGTATACGGTCGGTAAAAATTCCTTCTGAGGACAGACATTTTTCCCCCATTTAGGATTGTATGTATCTTCATCGTAATCGATGCTATGCTGCACAAAAGGCGTATCACAGCTTATTTTAGTCGGGTCGATGTCGGACGTGATAAGGTCGAAACCATCAAGTTGTTCTTTTATCATTTCCTTCATACTGTAGCTGTCATTTGGCGTTTCTTTAAACTTTTCTCGGTTCTCGTATATTTTCTCGTAGACAGACCAATGAGTTAGTAATTCAGCTTTCGAATAAACCACGCTCGGCACCAGCATAGTTGCCAAAACAACCAATATTATATTTTTAAATTTGACCATAAAAGATGCCCTCGGTGGGTATAACAGCAACTTGCGTGCCAAAATTGGACTGGGGATGTAATAGATATCGTGTATCTAAATACCCCAAGAATTTCATCATGTTCTTCAAAACACGACGGACATACCAACAACGCCGGACGTACGGCTTACACCCACTTTCGGGTACTTTTGACCTCACACAATGGACTATTCTCCCGAGGCTGTTGATTTTTTACGTGTTGATTTTTTACGTCATTACCAGCGAAAGCGGGAATCTTGAGCGGTTAAATACGTGAGATCCCCGTTCTCACTGGGATGACAGGCCGATTTCTCTACAAAATCAACAGTCTCTCGCCCAACTCTCAAAAAGATAATAAATACCCACCCGTCTAAATATCCACTCATTAATAAGATTAATGATTTTACACTGTTATATAATAGTACCAATGTGATGGGTGTTTTTTTACCCGTCTGAAGCTTATCTCGTTCAAAATAAGATTTATATTTCAAATAGTTAACCGCATTTTATTTGGCATGTTTTTTGCTATTGTAGAAAGTTGAGGTCTTAAAAATGGAACCCAAAATAAATAAACTCATCATTACGCGACGAATAGTGCTGGCGTTGGGTATCGCGGCCACCCTCTCTTTGACAGGTTGTTTGACCGGAATAGACCCGCTCAGCCTTTCAAGTTCAACCGTCAGCGATAGCGGTGGCTCTCCATACACCATAACCGGGAGCGTTAGTTTGCCCGCCTCGGCCGGCGCAAGCTTATCAAAATCCGTCCAAAAGGTCTCTCTTGCAAGCGAAGCCGGTGCGGGACTTACATGCACGCTCCACGACGCGGCCACATGGACTGCCTTGGAAACCGCCGAGACTGATGCTGACGGAAACTATTCGCTAACCCACGAAGGAAGCAGCTATGCAACCCCTTCCCTGCTCTGCGTAAAATGCGCCGACTCGGCCGGAACGGTGGCCCTTCTTGATTGCGCAAGATCGACCTTTACGGCGGATAGCGCAACGGAAACGCGCGGCGAAATGAATGCCGAAAAAACGCTTGCGTCCTACGACGCCCTGAAAAAACTGGGTTGCTCTCCGGATACCGCGTGCGCCGATAACAGCGATTTTGACATCAACTGTTTCCGCAGTTTGAAGGAATCCACCTACGATAATTGCAAGAACAACACAACGTGGGCGGGAGTTCAGGACAGCGTCTGCAACACATGGTTAAGCGCGATATCCTACATGACGGCAAGAGAGGCGCCGCCCGCAGAGAAGCAACCTCTTGAGTGGGTAGGAGAGATCAAGAACGACGAGGTTGCCGCGGAGTATATGGGCGACGTATGCGACAAGTTCGCCCAGCTCAACACCGCAAGCGACAGCGCAACGTGTCAGTCATCTTTTAGCGCGTGGCAGGGAAAAGATCTGGACGTCAGCAATGTTTACTATCAGAACTACGCCTACACCCCCACGGCCGTTCCCCTGAATCTTGCATCCGGCAAGGCCGCCAGCTCGGCAGATACCAGCTGTGCCTACGTTTCCGAAAGCGAGTATAGGGATACCGTTTCGGGTTATCTGGCTTCGTTCACAAATGACGAATTCGATGCTATTACGGCCGATGCCGACATGATGCGCGTTGGAATAGACATGATCAATAATTGCCGCCAGGATGCGGGAATCGCTTCGAAGATGTCTCAACTCCCCGGCATTTATTCCGGATTCATGGCGCAAATGTCCGGGAGCGGCTCCGCCAAGGACAACTACGCGTCCGCGTTGTGCGTGATGCTTTCCGAACTCGGGGACGATGAGGCCGCGGCTATCGAGGCAAGGGATGAAACGGAAAAACGCACCGAGTCGAGAAACAACGGTAGCGCCAACTACCTGATGATAGACGAATTCGGCGCCGATGCGATAATTGACAGCGAAGATCTGGCATCATTCATGCAGGATTGCTCTTATTACGTCGTTTCCAGTTACGGGCTGTTTCCTTCCATTAGGGCGTGCGGCGGAACGGACCAGGCAAATTATGTGAGCGGATATAAGGCGGAGGCAAAAGACTCCAACCATGATTTCGACAAAAGAATCCGCGCGGGAGGAAGCGGCGTCTTTGAGCTAACCTATCAGGTGGACGGCGGCGCTACGACCAGCGTGACCCAAGATACGTCCGCGTACGCTGTGGGCGGGTATTATGCAGCTGATACGGACATGTCGAATCAGGTAAACACCTATTTGACGGACATCTTCTTTCCCTCCGGAAAAAATATAATTTGGGCGTATACGAGAAATTCGGGCGACGAGACCAGCGCCCTGTCGTATCAGTTCATATCGTGGACTCCCGACTCGTCCGGCATAGGAACGTTCGAAGGGAACGTCATGCTCTGGGATCAGGAAACGGATAAATTCTATGGAGCGGATGCGCACTATAGTCCCGTAACTGATGTGAGCGCTTCTATCACGGTAGATGAATACAGTTCGGACAGATGGCACGGCACATTTACGGCAACTACTCTCAGAGGTGCTGAGTGGAACGCCCGCACAAGATACGCAATAACTGGAGAGTTCGATCTGCAACCGACCTATGCGTTTGAAACACGTTACGAAAGTTTGGATCTTTCGGGCGGTCCCGGTGTGTGCAACGATTCATTTGTAGAAGCTGCCGCGCCCGGCCCGCCGAACACGGCGTGTCCCGCTATTTTGGACCAAACAACGTGCGACAACACATATTCGCAGAACATCAGCACCGAAGTTTATTTTA